>CAMVDB010000052.1 GCA_947166135.1 uncultured Clostridia bacterium
GTGAGGACACCGGCATGGAGGCGATCGGCTGGATCAGGCGCTGCGTCGATAACGGTGCGGGTGAGGTCGTGCTCAACTCCATCGATACCGACGGCGTGAAGGGCGGCTTCGACCTCGAGATGCTCGAGGCGGTCAGCAACGCCGTGAGCGTGCCTGTGATCGCGTCGGGCGGCGCAGGTAAGATCGAGGATTTTATCACGTTATTCAAGACCCTGCCGAAGGTCGACGCGGGTCTCGCCGCTTCGATCTTCCACTTCGGTGAAGTGAAGATCGCCGACCTGAAAGCCGCGATGGCTGAGGCGGGTATCCCCACGAGGGTGTAATATAGGATGGAGGAACAACGATGATCGATATAAACGAACTGAAATTTGATGAAAAAGGTCTGATCCCCGCTGTCGTGGTCGACAGTATCACGAAGCAGGTACTGACCGTTGCGTACATGAACCGCGAGAGCCTCGCGATCTCGATGGAGAAGGGACTGACCTGCTTCTGGAGCCGTTCCCGTCAGGAGCTCTGGCTCAAGGGCGAGACCTCCGGCAACTACCAGCACATCGTCAGCATCACTGCCGACTGCGACAAGGACGCGCTGGTCGTGATGGTCGAGCCCGACGGTCCCGCATGTCATCTCGGTACCACCTCGTGCTTTACAAATCCCGTCTGGGAAAGCGACGAGCTTAAGGAATTCTCCTACGAGGGGCTGATCGAGCTGATCAAGGGTCGTAAGACCGACCCGCAGGAGGGCTCTTATACGACCTATCTCTTCGACAAGGGTCTGGATAAGATCCTCAAGAAGGTGGGCGAGGAGTGTACCGAGGTCATCATCGCCGCCAAGGCGGAGGATAAGAAGGAGACGATCTATGAGATCGCCGATCTCGCGTATCATGTCATGGTGCTGATGATCGAACAGGGTATCTCGCTCGAGGATATCCACCGTGAGCTCGCTTCCCGCCACGTGATCGACAAGAAGGTCAAGCAGGAGAAGATGACCGGTGACTGTTAAGGATTTACACATGCATACCGTCTACTGCGACGGTTCGGGTACGCCCGAGCAGATGGTGGAGAGCGCGATCGAAAAGGGGCTTTCTACCGTCGGTATCAGCGGTCACAGCTATACCTTCTTTGATGAGAGCTACTGCATGCAGCGTAAGGATATTCCGCGCTATATCGCCGAACTCAGATACCTCAGGGCGAAGTATTATGACCGCATCCGCGTCCTGTGCGGTGTGGAGCAGGATTATTACAGCGATTACCCGACCGATGACTTCGACTATGTGATCGGCTCGGTGCATTACGTGAAGGCGGGGGAGGAGTATATCCCCGTTGACGAGAGTATCGCGATACTTTATTCTGCGGCAGATAAACACTTCAACAAAGATATTTATGCGCTTTGTGAGGCATATTATAAAACCGTATCTGACGTCGTGAACAAGACTTCCTGCGATATCATCGGGCATTTTGACCTGATCTCGAAGTTCATCGAGCGTGAACCGGTCTTTGATGTGAACCATCCGCGCTATATTGCGGCGTGGCAGAGGGCTGCCGATGAACTGCTGAAAACCGGCGTCCCCTTCGAGATCAACACCGGCGCTATCTCGCGCGGCTACCGCTCCGAGCCGTACCCGAGCGGGGTGATGATCGACTATATCAGAGAGCGCGGCGGCAGGCTCGTCCTGTCCTCCGACGCCCACAGCCCCGAGAATATCGGATATCGTTTTGAAGAATACGAAGAGCTTTCTCTTTGAGGCGAAGGCTGAAAACACCCAAAAAATAACCCGGCAGGTTGTCCTGCCGGGTCTTTTCGTTATGATCGGTTTGTTGATCGGGTGAGGGCGAAGCCCTCCGTTCTCTGTTCTCTTAAAACTTGATCTTCTCAGCAATATAGGCTTCAAGGTCGGCGATGGCGACGCGCTCCTGCTGCATGGTGTCGCGGTCGCGGACGGTCACGCAGTTGTCCTCGAGGGACTCGAAGTCGTAGGTGATGCAGAACGGGGTGCCGATCTCATCCTGACGGCGATAGCGCTTGCCGATGGAGCCGGCGTCATCATAGTCGATAGAGAAGCTCTTGGAGAGCTCGTCAGCCAGCGCGCCTGCCTGCTCGCCCAGTTTCTTAGAAAGGGGCAGGACAGCCGCCTTGAACGGCGCGAGATACGGATGCAGGCGCAGTACGACACGGGTGTCGTTCTTCGCTTCATCGACGACCTCCTCGTCATACGCTTCGGTCATGACGGTCAGGAACAGTCTTTCGACGCCGAGCGAGGGCTCGATGACGTAGGGGATGTAGCGGGTGTTGTCGGTCGGGTCAAAGTAGCTCAGATCCTTACCGGAGACGTTCTGGTGCTGGGTCAGGTCGTAGTCGGTACGGTCTGCGATGCCCCACAGCTCGCCCCAGCCGAAGGGGAAGAGGTACTCGAAGTCGGTGGTCGCCTTGGAGTAGAAGCTCAGCTCCTCCTTAGAGTGATCGCGGAGTCTGAGGTTCTCCTCCTTGATGCCGAGGCTGTAAAGGAAGTCACGGCAGTAGGAGCGCCAGTAGTCGAACCACTCGAGGTCGGTATCGGGCTTGCAGAAGAACTCAAGCTCCATCTGCTCGAACTCGCGCACGCGGAAGATGAAGTTACCGGGTGTGATCTCGTTACGGAAGCTCTTGCCCACCTGCGCGACGCCGAAGGGAACCTTCTTGCGGGTGGTGCGCTGGATGCTCGCGAAGTTGACGAAGATACCCTGAGCGGTCTCGGGGCGGAGGTACAGCTCCGCCTTGGTGTCCTCGGTAACGCCCTGGAAGGTCTTGAACATCAGGTTGAACTGACGGATATCGGTGAAGTTACTCTTGCCGCAGTTGGGGCAGGTGATGCCCTTGTCGCGGATGTAATCCATCATCTGCTCGTTAGACCAGCCGGCGACGTTGGTGCCGTCGAAGTCCTCGATCAGGTTGTCGGCGCGGTGGCGGGTCTTACATTCCTTACAGTCCATCAGCGGGTCGGAGAAGCCGCCCAGATGACCCGAGGCGATCCATGTCTGCGGATTCATCAGGATCGCGGAGTCCAGACCGATGTTGTATTTGTTCTCCTGGACGAATTTCTTACGCCAGGCGTTCTTGATATTGTTCTTCAGCTCGACGCCGAGGGGACCGTAATCCCAGGTGTTGGCGAGTCCGCCGTAGATCTCGGAGCCCGGATAGACGAAGCCTCTGCCCTTGCACAGCGCAACGAGTTTTTCCATTGTTTTTTCAGTATTCTTCATGTTTTACCTCCTTGTCGCCATTGGCTATGGCGATCAAAATTTTCAACATTATATATACTACCTTTTTATGGAGATATTGTCAAGAGGGACATCGGACCGCCGTTCCCTGAAAATCGCTTTGAGCTTTGAATATTAGGCTTTGAGCTTTAAGTTTTAAGCTTTAAGCTAAAAAAGTACCGCCCTGCGTGTGCAGAGCGGTTTTTGACGAGTTGATCAATAGACGATGACCGGCGTGCCGATCTCGATGTGATGATAGAGCTTCTCGGCTACATCATACGGCAGGTTGACACAACCGTGTGAGCCGTCGCCCTTGTAGATACTGCCGCCGAAGCTCGAACGCCATGAGGCATCATGCAGACCCCAGCCGCCGCCGATGAACGGCATCCAGTACTGGACGACCGTACGGTAATCCTCCGCCTCGAGTACACAGGGGGAAGCCTTGTCGTTGACCTCGTGGAAGCCCTCGGGCGTATCCGCTGTGCCGTAGTTGCCGGTCACGCAGTCGCTCTCGAGATAGACGTCGCCGTCCACGATATACCACATATGCTGAGCGTCAAGACTGACTTCGACGTAGGTGTCGCCGACAGCCCTGTCGAAGATCTCCATCTTCGCGACGAATTCGAGCTCGGTGTAGCCGCCGCGGATCTTGTGACCGTCGACCTCGCGGTAGGCGTAGATGCGGAAGTAATAGGTCGCGCCGTCCTCCAGACGGGTCGAGGCGTAGTGAGTACGGGTGGTGTCGGTGAGCTTCTTCCAGTTCTTCTTATCCTTGCTGTTGTAGATCAGGTAGCCGTCGGCGTAGGCGCTCTTCCGGTAATCGAGCAGGATTCTGCCGAGCTTCGACTTCGAGCCGTCGTCCTTAGGCCCGACCAGTCCCGCGACGGTGTAGAGCTCCGCGGGTTTTCCCTTGAGCTGACCTGCGCTGTCCTCGCGGTATGCGCTGAGGCGGTAGTAGTAGGCTCTGCCGGCTTTAAGGTCCTTATCGGTGAACTCGGTGGTGTCGCGGTCGAACTTCTCGTACTCGCTCCACTTGCCGTCAAAGCATCGCTCCAGCACATAGCCTTCGGCGTGTTCGTTTTTATCCCATTTGATGGTGGTTGCGTCCTTTGACGCCTTCTTGAGCTTCAGACCTTTGGTCTCGGCGGGCTTTGTGGCGAACTTCTGCTCCATCGCCTCGCCCTCGTGAGAGCCGCTGAGCGCCGCTACCTTGAAGCCGTACAGCGAGCCTGCGCTGAGGTTGCGGATCTGCATCTCGTGGTTGTTGACGGTGGTAAACAGCTTGTAGTCCTCGCCCGCGTCGAGGTTGCAGCGATAGACGCGGTAGCTCGTGATCCCCGGTATCTCGTCCCAAATCAGGCGGATGCTGTCGGCGCTCTCGCCCTCGCGGGTCAGTCCGGTCACGGCGGGGATATTGCCCGCGCTATAGGACGGCGTACCCTTCCCGGAGCTGCTGCCGGGGGAGGACGATGACGGCTTCTGCTCCTCGGTGGGAGAGATCGCAACGCGCTGACCGTCGAGTAAGGTGTCCGACATCGCGGGTGTATCGATCTTCGCCGCCTTCGGCGCGTTTGTATGAGCCTTACCGATGAAACGCGGCCCGATCATGACGGCGGTGATCGCCAGAACGATTGCCAGCGCTACGGACAGGACGATTTTAATGTATTGTTTCGTATATACCCCTCCAAATCGTTGAGAGTGATCAATCGGTGATGAACTCGATCTGATTGTTCTCCATGCTCTTGATACGGGCGAGGGACTCGACCCTGACGCCCATCCCGCGGATCAGCTCGCCGCCCTGCTGGTAAGCCTTCTCGATAATGATGCCGGCGCCGACGATGGTCGCGCCCGCGTCGCGGATCAGGCTGATCAGACCCTGCAGCGCAGAACCCATCGCGAGGAAGTCGTCGATGATCAGCACCCTGTCCTCGGGCTTTAAAAAGTCCTTGGAGACGATGATATCGTAGGTGCGCTTATGGGTGAACGACTCTACCTTGGAGGTGTAGACGTCATTCGCGATATTGATGGTCTTGGTCTTTTTCGCAAAGACCACGGGAACATGGAATTCCTGTGCCACGATACAGGCGATGCCGATACCGCTCGCTTCTATCGTGAGGATCTTGGTGATATTTTCATTGCCGTAAAGACGCTTGAACTCCTTTGCGAGCTCCGCGATGAAATCGACGTCGATCTGATGGTTGACAAAGCTGTCGACCTTCAGCACGTTGCCCTCGCGTACGATGCCGTCTTTTAAGATCCTATCTTCCAGTAACTTCATATAGTATCCCCCATATCTATGTGATAATTAATTGAATTTTACTACATTTTGTTACATATAGCAAGAGGTTTTGACATGAAAAGAGAAAATATAACAGTTTTATTGACCATTTTCTTGTTTTGGGATATAATCTTTATGAAAAATACCTAAACGGAGTGATCTTTTTCATGACAGATATTGAAATCGCACAGAGCTGTAAGCTGAAGCATATCGGTGAGATCGCTGCAGACGCGGGCATTCCCGAGGAATACCTTGAATACTACGGCAAGTATAAGGCGAAACTCAGCCTCGATGTGTTGAAGGGCGATCAGCGAGACAACAAGCTCATCCTCGTCACCGCTATGACCCCGACCCCTGCGGGCGAGGGCAAGACGACCACGACCATCGGTCTCGCCGACGGCATGAAGAAGATCGGAAAGAGCGTCAACGTAGCGCTGCGCGAGCCCTCTCTCGGTCCCGTGTTCGGTATCAAGGGCGGCGCCGCAGGCGGCGGCTGGGCGCAGGTCGTCCCGATGGAGGACATCAACCTCCACTTCACCGGTGACATGCACGCGATCGGCGCGGCAAATAACCTGCTCGCCGCGATGCTTGACAACCACATCTATCAGGGCAACAGCCTGAATATCGACCCCCGCAGGATCACATGGAAGCGCTGTGTGGATATGAACGACCGCCAGCTGCGCTGTGTCACCGACGGTCTGGGCGGCAGGGTCAACGGCGTGCCGCGTGAGGACGGCTACGATATCACCGTCGCCTCCGAAATCATGGCGATCCTCTGTCTCGCCGATTCCATCAGCGACCTCAAGAAGCGTCTCTCCCGCATCATCGTGGGCTATACCTTTGACGAGAGACCCGTCACCGCAGGCGACCTTAAGGCGCAGGGCGCGATGGCGGCGCTGCTCAAGGACGCGCTCAAGCCGAACCTGGTACAGACCTTAGAGGGTACGCCCGCGTTCGTACACGGCGGTCCGTTCGCGAATATCGCCCACGGCTGTAACTCCGTTCTGGCGACCAAGGTCGCGCGCAGACTCAGCGACTACACCGTTACCGAGGCAGGCTTCGGCGCCGATCTGGGCGCTGAAAAATTCCTCGACATCAAGTGCCGCTACGCGGGAATGAAGCCCGACGCGGTCGTTATCGTCGGCACCATCCGCGCTTTGAAGATGCACGGCGGCGTCGATAAAAAGAACCTTGCTCCCGAGAATCTGGAGGCGCTGGAGAAGGGCTTGCCCAATCTTCTTCGCCATGTTGATAATATCAAGAACGTATATAACCTGCCGTGTGTCGTAGCGCTGAACCGCTTTCCGACCGATACCGACGCTGAGATCGAGACGGTCATGCGCCGTTGTAAGGAGCTGGGCGTGAACACCGTGCTGTCGACCGTCTGGGCAGACGGCGGAGAAGGCGGCAAGGCGCTCGCCGAGGAGGTCGTGCGCCTGTGCGATCAGGAAAGCAACGAGAACTTCTCCTACGCTTACGAGCTTGATCTTCCGGTCGAAAAGAAGATCCGCGCGGTCGCCAAGCGCGTCTATCGTGCCGCTCATGTCGCGTTCTCGAAAAAGGCGGAGAAGGAGATCCAAAAGCTCACCAAGCTCGGCTATGCGTCGCTTCCGATCTGCATCGCCAAGACCCAGTACAGCTTTTCCGACGAACCGACCCTGCTGTGCGCGCCCGAGGGCTTCGTCATCCATGTGCAGGATATCCGTATCTCTGCCGGTGCGGGCTTCATCGTCGTTTTGACAGGCGATATCATGACCATGCCCGGTCTTCCTAAGGTGCCCGCTGCCGAGATGATCGACGTTACCGACGACGGCGTGATCACCGGACTGTTTTAACTATTGAGAAGTAATTTACTGACTTCCGTATATATAATATGCAAGTAGATTTGTCTGTTTTCTATCAGGATGAAGATATCGTCGTCGCCTGTAAGCCTTATGGGGTGCTCAGCGAATACGACGAGAAAAAGCCCAATATGCCCTCGCTCCTTCGCAGAGCAACGGGCGGCAGCGTCTATCCTGTCCATCGTCTCGACCGCACGACGCAAGGTTTGATGGTCTATGCCAAAACGCAGGAGGCGGCGAAGCGCCTGAGCGCGATGATCGCGCGGGGAGAGGTCGAAAAGACTTATCTCGCCGTCGTGCAGGGCATACCGAAGGCTCCTTCGGGAGAACTGACCGATCTTCTCTTCTTCGACCGCAGGAAGAACAAAAGCTTTGTCGTCAAGCGTGAACGCAGAGGCGTGAAAGAAGCCCGCTTGCGCTATGAAACGCTTGATAAAGCTGATTATGAGGGGATGACTGTCAGTCTGTTGAGAATTTGTCTGCTGACCGGAAGAACGCATCAGATCCGCGTGCAGTTCGCGTCGCGGAAGCATCCGCTGGCGGGAGACCGCCGCTACGGCAGCCCGATCGCGCTTGACAACATCGCGCTTTGTGCCGCGGAGCTGCGCTTTCGGCATCCGTTCACGGGTGAAGAGATGACCTTTTCGGCTGAGCCCGAAGACGTAATCTTCCGGGCTTTTGATACCGTTAATACTAATCCTTAATAAAAACCTTTATCATCTATTGCGCTAAATTCCGCATAGCTTTGTTGAGCTCCTTGACAGGCGCCAGCCTGCCTGCGTCACTCGCCTCGCTCTGCGAAATTTATCACTAATATCTGATTAAATCTTTTTATCAAGGATTAGTATAAGCAGACGGCGGAATCATAATTTAATATTCTGATATAGAATAAAAACGCCTTCGTTTTCACGAAGGCGTTTTGTATTAAGATGAAGTTTACAGCGTGAAGGGGGACTGCATGCTGGTGCCGATCTTAGTATTAGCGGGCAGACCGGAGAGCCAGCGCTGCAGCAGGGTGACGTCGAGCGTATCGACCTCGTCGTCCTCGTTGATGTCAAAGACATAATCGCAGAACAGCGGCACGGCGATCTTCGCGAGGCTTCGCTGAGCCACAGTGACGTCGAGGATACTGATATCCTCATCACCGTCGGCGTCACCGAGGAGAAATTTAGAATTCCTGATGATCACGTCGACATCTGTATAGGCGCCGCCGCTATAGACGGTGATCGTTGTCCTGCCCTCGTCTAAGCCGTAATACACGGGGCGGTCTTTATAGAACCAGATACCGCATGTGGCGGGGTCTGCGGAACGCCAGCGGACTTTTGGCGCTTTCGAAAGGAGAGAGCTTGCGGAAACGTTGAAGTCCGCTCCCCATGAGGGCTTGGTCATGATCGTCTTGCGGTCTGTCTCGATCGTGGAGAGAGAGAAGAGGTTCGCGGTGTATTCGATCGGCGCTTCTACGCCGTTTTTCGTAATACCGGTGATACGGATATGTAAAGTGTCGTCGGCGGTGAAGTCGGCGACCTTGCAGATGATACAGCGGTCGATACCGTAGCTGCCGGTGTCGACATAAAATGCAGCGTCCTTGCTGCCGCTGTTGACCGTCCAGCTCTTGCCCTGTGTTTCGGAGCGGATCTCAACGGTAATGTTGTTCGCGACAGGATCATCGTATGCAGCGCCGAGGCTGACGGTGATCAGCGAACCGACAAAGAGATCGAGCGGCGTATTGGGCGCGGGCCATGCGATATAATCGCCCGCAAAGCGACCTTCACGGCTCCTGTCCAGAGAATACATAGCGGTGAAATCGCCTACCTCGCCGAATCCGGTATACTTCATCATCGGATTCAGTATCCATCGGCGGTGACCGGCACGGTCAATATTGCTCGCGTTGGAGTCGTCCATCCAGCCGTTCTGGAATGAGAGAGGCAGACTTCCCATGTTCCAAGCAATGTTGCAGGTGCTTGTACCGCGCTTACCCAGCTGGTACATCTCATCGGACATTCCCTCGGGCTGATCGGGATAATGTGAGAGCGTACCGTTGGCGGCGTTGACCAGCATGCCTGTCTGCGCGAGCTTGTTGTAGTCCTCGTCGATCTCAACGTCGCAGGGGAGACCCGCAACGTAGCGGTAGAAGTTCAGGACATTCAGCGCCTGTGTATAGGTGCCGTCGTCGAGCCTTCCGATCCGATAATCGGCGGGATCCAGCGAGTAATCCTGAGCGTAGCCGTCGGTATAGCTTAAATCGATGTCAAGCTCACGCGCCTTGGCGATGATCTCATCCTTTGTCGGATAGTTCAGATAGTACGGATCCCCCGTACCGTAATAATAATTATCGATGTAAGTTTCTCGCGCGCCTGCCGAAATAATGCATACGGATAACAGCGTGAAGAGGGCAAGCAATACGGAAATCAGCTTTTTCATAAGAGTCCCCCTGTTCTAAATCCATTTGATCGGGAAAACTTATCTATTCTTTATATCTTTTATTATAGCATGTGGAATCTTTTTGTACAATATCCGTAGCTGTATAAAATCAAGTTGATTTTTTATGATGATTTCACATAATTTTACGGTCGTATTTCAGCGTCAATATCCGCATCAGCTTTGTATCCAGCTGATCTTCGGTGATACTGCCGTCGCTGAGTTTCTGCTCGATCGCGGAGATATATGCGTCGAGGTTATCGGGACAAAGGATCAGGTCGATATCTGCGTCGAAGATTCCCTGCACGATCGTATCGTAGCTGTAGCTTCCGCTGATCGCGCCCATCATCATGCTGTCGGTCACGGTCACGCCGTTGTAGGCGAGCTCCCCTCGAAGAAGCGACGGGACAATGACCTTGGAGAGAGTAGTGGGCATGTCGTCGAGCGCGGGAACGGTCAGATGACCGATCATCACCATGTCGGCGCCCGCGTCGATCCCCGCCTTGAAGGGCAGCAGCTCGCCCGATTTCAGCTCGTCGGCAGTCTTGCTGACGGACGCGAGTCCGTTATGACTGTCCTCCAGGGTATCGCCGTGACCGGGAAAATGCTTGAGCGAACACATCACCCCGCTGTCGTGAAAGCCTGCGACGGCGGACGATACCAAGGTCGACGCTTCGTTGTAATCGTCGGAATAGGCACGTTCAGCGATGACAGTGTTCCCGGGATTCGTCCACACATCCGCGACGGGCGCGAAGTCGAGATTGAAGCCGAGGCCGCGGATATCCGACGCGATGGTTCGCGCGTTGTCACGGGCTGCTTGAGCGCCCTGCTCTCTGTAGGTATACATATCGGAGAAGGCTGTGGTACCGAGCTTCTCGGCGCAGCGGGCGACGGTGCCGCCCTCCTCGTCCACACCGACGAACAGCGGCGTCTTTGAATAGCTTTGGGTATTGGTGATCATGGTTTTGACCTGTTCGGCGTCGATCAGGTTGTCCGAGAAGTAGATCACGCCGCCGACGGGATACTGCTCAATCGCGGCTTTTGTCTGATCGCCTGCCATGATCACGCTGTCTACACCTGTGATCGCTTCGGGAGTCGCGATAAACAGCTGACAGATCTTCTCCCGCGTGGTCATGCCCGCGATGTATTGCTTTGCCTTTTCGTCGGAACCGGGTTCGGTAGGGGCTTCGGTCTCCGTCCGCATGACGGTTGCGTCGACCGCCTGATACGGAGGCGGGTCGATGTCGGGCTTGATGAAAAACTGCGTCCATACAACGATCCCGATGCAGACGAGTCCCACCGCGAACAGGACGATCCCGATGATGAGCCCGACTTTTTTGCCGGTATTCTTACGTTGTGTCGCCGGTTCCCGATAATGCCGTGCCATGTGATCAGCTCCCTTTATCAATCGTCATTGTGAAGCCCTGTGGCTATATCAACTGTTTTAATAGTATTCTGTTTTAATAGTATTCTGTTTTGAGATAGCTGTCAATAGAAAAACGCAAAACAAAAGGAGCTCCCGCGTGGGGAGCTCCGTATCTGCTACAATTCGTAGGAAGAAGTATTTATCAGACAATACCCTGCAGAAGCATCGCGTTCGCAACGCGCTCGAAGCCTGCGATGTTCGCGCCGGCGATCAGATCGTCGCCCAGGTTGTACTTCTTGCAAGCAGCGATGGACTGCTTGAAGATGTTGACCATGATGTTCTCCAGCTGAGCGTAGACGTCGTCAGCGGTAAAGACGGTGTGACCCGCGTTCTGGCTCATCTCGATGCAGGAGCAAGCTACGCCGCCGGCGTTAGCAGCCTTGGAGGGTCCGATAACGACGTTGTTCTCCTTGAGGTACTCGATCGCCTCGTTGGTGGTGGGCATGTTAGCAGCCTCGCACAGGAACTTGGTGCCGTTCTCGACCATCTTCTTCGCATCCTCGATGCGGATCTCGTTCTGAGTTGCGCAGGGGATGTACAGGTCAGCCTTAACGCCCCAGGGCTTCTCACCGGCGAAGAACTTCGCGTTCGGATACTTCTCGGCATAGGGAGCGCAGATGTTCTTACCGGAGCCGCGCAGCTCGAGCAGGTAATCGATCTTGTCGCCGCTGATACCGTCCTCGTCGAGGATGTAGCCGTCAGGACCGGAGATGGTGATGACCTTAGCGCCGAGCTCAGTCAGCTTCAGAGCGGTACCCCAGGTAACGTTACCGAAGCCGGACAGAACGACCTTCTTGCCTGCGAGCTCCTCGCCGAAGTGCTTGAGCATCTCGCGTGCATAGAAGACTACGCCGTAACCGGTAGCCTCGGCACGACCTGCCAGACCGCCGTTCTCGGTGCCCTTACCGGTCAGAGTGCCGTCATAGCAATTACGGATACGCTTGTACTGACCCATCATGAAGCCGATCTCACGACCGCCTACGCCGATGTCGCCTGCGGGAACGTCGGTATCGGGACCGATGTGACGGAACAGCTCGGTGATGAAGCTCTGGCAGAAGCGCATGATTTCCATGTCGGACTTGCCGTTGGGATCAAAGTCGGAACCGCCCTTACCGCCGCCGATCGGCAGACCGGTCAGAGAGTTCTTAAAGATCTGCTCAAAGCCGAGGAACTTGATGATACCGATATATACGGACGGATGGAATCTCAGACCGCCCTTGTACGGACCGATAGCGGAGTTGAACTGTACACGGTAACCGATGTTGACCTGTACCTGACCGTTATCGTCCACCCACGGAACGCGGAACTTGATCTGTCTCTCAGGCTCAACGATACGCTCGAGAAGAGCAAGCTTGCGATACTTCTCTTCGTTAGCGTCGACCAGAGGACGAATGGAAGTGAGAACCTCTTCTACGGTCTGAAGAAATTCAGGCTCGGAAGC
Source organism: uncultured Clostridia bacterium (assembly GCA_947166135.1). Lineage (GTDB taxonomy): Bacteria > Bacillota > Clostridia > Oscillospirales > Acutalibacteraceae > Ruminococcoides. The sequence goes on from CAMVDB010000052.1 coordinate 12,639, forward strand.
GTTCTTTTCTTTTACTTTTGCGATGACTTCATCAACATAAGACATAAATATACCTCCTAAATATAGTGCTTTAAAAGAATTATATTCTTCGGGCTTTGCCCAAAAGAAAAACTGCACAGTTAGGATTATATTACAAACAAATGCATTTTGCAAGATTTTTTCGAAAAAAATCATATAAAAGAGCAAATTCGTCACTTTCCACAGAAAGAAAATGCGAAAATTGCAGTTATATAGAATAGAGGTTGCAAAAGTTTTAACGCATTAATGCCTTGAAAGAAATAAGCGGATTCTTAATTCTGCTTACAACAGAGCAATAGATCATAAGCATATTTGTATTGTTCTTTAAAAGAAATAACCGCTGTGCAAACACAGCGGTTATCATAATGATTATTCGGTTATGAGTTTGAGCAGTTCCTCGCGGCTGAGTCCCGAATTACGGGAGATTTCATCGTTCGGGATCACGCGGAGTACCTTACCGTTGTAGCGGGATACGAGCACGGATGCTTGCTGTCCGCCGATCCCGACGTTCTCTTCGGTATAGTTTTCTTTCAGCGGCACCTG
>CAMVDB010000053.1 GCA_947166135.1 uncultured Clostridia bacterium
CGGCGAGGGCAAGACCCTGACCAACAAGAAGGACCTCTCTCAGCCCGGTCAGTTCGCATGCTCCGAGAAGGTGACCGTCGTAGGTCCCCGCGGTGAGATCACCATGTCCATCCTCGGACCGTTCCGTCCGGAGGATCAGGTAGAGATCTCCATGACCGAGACCCGTAAGCTCGGCGTAGTCGGCGTGATCCGTGAGTCCGGCGATTTAGCGGGCACTCCCGGCTGCATTCTGCGCGGACCCGAAGGCGAGGTCGAGATCGACCACGGCGTCATCGTTGCTCAGCGCCACATCCATCTGACCCCCGAGACTGCTGTCGAGTACGGCGTAGAGGACAAGCAGATCGTCAAGGTCGCTGTCGGCGACAACGGCAGAAAGGTCATCTTTGACGACGTGATCGTCCGCGTCTCTCCGAAGTACGCTCCCGCTGTTCACCTCGATACCGATGAGGCGAACGCCGCAGGTCTGATGGGTACTACCGACGGCGAGATCATCCTGTAAGATCCACTCCAATGCCGAAGCTCCTCCGAAAGGGGGAGCTTTTTTAGTCAGGAGTGAGAAAATATGTAGAGCCGGAAGCGGCTCCCCCTTGTCCTTCGGACATTCCCCCAACGGGGTACCTTAGGAAAAGGAGCCTTTGCTCTTACAATGACGCATAAAGGCAAACGTATTATAAATCGGGTGCCGGCAAAGCCCGCCCTTCACAGTTAACCGTTATCCGTTATCCGTTGAGCTCCTCTCTCCTACCGTTTCCGTATCGTCAAAGTCCAGCTCGCCGACATTTCGGGCGGGCTTGGCGAGCTCCAGCGGGGATTTGGTGTAGAATACCACATCGCCGAGGTGAACGCTGACGTAATGCCAGCCTTTATTTAATTCTTCTGTGGAAATATCCCCCTCATGCATCCTGATCTGAGTCATCGGCTCAGGCAGGTAGATATGCCGCGCGTCGGCGTTCTGTCGGTACACGGGCGCGATCATCAGCCTGTCGCCGACCATCAGCTGGTCTTCTACCGTTGCGGCGATCTCATCGTCTTCATAATCGAACGCGAGCGGACGGAAGTACATCTCGTCACGCTCGACCGCCTCCTTCAGCGAGCGGTACAGATACGGGATCAGACGGTATCTCAGCTCGATGATATGGCGGAACACCTCGGTATCGCCGAAGGCGAACGCCTCCTGACTGCGCGTACCGAAGGCGGCATGATTCCGCATCAACGGGGTGAACAGCGCGAAGCTCATCCAGCGGATCAGCAGATCGCGGGTGCAGTTGCCGTTGAAGCCGCCGATATCGCTGCCCGAATACAGGAAGCCGCACATATTCAGCCCCGGCATCTGCTGTAAGCTCTGCAGGATATGGCTCCACCAGCTGTGGTTATCGCCCGTCCATACGCCGCCGCAGCGGTGAGCGCCGATATAGGAAGCGCGGGAGAACAGCAGCGGAGGCTCACCGCGCAGCTCGCACAGCGCATTGTAGGCGCTCTCGGTCATCCGATAACCGTAGAGGTTATGCACGTCATAGTGACACACACGACCGTCGGGCGTTTCATGATAAAAGCTCTTGTAGTCATCAGTGGCATTCTGCAAACGCACCAGGGTATCGCGCACCCCGAAGAAGCTCAGCGCGTCCAGACGTTTGCCGTCCAGCTCTTTTATTTCTTTATAAGCATTATTCAGCCCTTTTTCACTGTAGAACAGCGCCGGCTCATTCATATCGTTCCAGAAGCCCTCGATCCCGAGGTCGGTGAGGCGCTTGTATTTCATGCCGAACCAGCGGCTCGCCTGCGGATTGAGGAAGTCGGGCAGAACGCTCATGCCCGGCCATACGCCGACGACAAAGTCCTTTCCCTGTTCATCCTTGCAGAAGTAACCCTCACGGTGACCCTCGTCATAGACGTCGTAGCCGCTCTCCTTCTTCACGGCGGCGTCGATGATCGGGATGAGGCGGATACCGCGCTCCTTCATCTCGGCGGCAAAGGCAGCCAGATCGGGAAAGCGCTCGGAATTGACGGAAAAGTCCTTGAAGGCGTCCATGTAGTCGATGTCGAGATAGAGCATATCGAGCGGGATACGAGCGTCACGGTACGCATCGGCGCAACGGCGGATATCCGCCTCGGTGACATAGCCCCAGCGGCTCTGACCGTAGCCCATCGCCCAGAGCGGCGGCATATAGCTCCTGCCGATCAGGGCGCGGAATTCGGAGACGATCGCCTTCAGGCTCTCGCCCGTGATGATATAGAGGTCGAGAGCGAAGTGCTCGGGCGTAATCACGACGGTATCGCTGTCGGTGTAGCCAAGGTCGAAGGCGATCTTACCCGGGATATCGAAGAACGCGCCGAAGCGCTCCCTACCGTCAAACAGCAGGAAATTATGCGCGCCGTAGAGGGAGCGCTTCTCCTCCGTATGGAAGGGATCGTCGGAACACCAGCTCTCATAGATCCAGCCGCGCTTGTTGATACCGCGGATGGACTCGCCCAGTCCGTAGATACGTGTATGCTCGTCCATAGTCAGGCGGAATACGCCGTTATCGAGCGTAAACGGTGCGGGTTCACCGCTTGACAGCGGCACCTCCCGTACGATCGCTCCGGTGTTGATAAAGGGGTCATAGCTGTAACGTTTTACCATGAAGATCACCACTCTTGATTTTTCTTAATAATGTTGTATAATAGTATAGCAAAGTTTCAAGAGAGATACAATATTCTATGTCAAAATTTCGGGATAAATCAGGAGTAATCAGGAGGATATTATGGGAAATAAGGTCATCATCACCGCGGATATCAGCTGCGATCTGAACCGCGAGCTCGAACAGCGCTACGGCGTAGAGGTCATGCCGCTGCACATCGTCATCGGCGGAAAAAGCTACGAGGACTGGGTCAACATCACCCCCGAAGAGCTTTACGATATCTTCTACAAGACCAAGGAGCTGCCCCACACCACGGCGGTCAGCGTCGGCGAATATGCCGAATTCTTCAAGAAATATGTCGATCAGGGGTATGACGTCGTTCACCTGAGCCTCGGCTCAAAGCTGAGCGTCACCCACCAGAGCAGCGTGCTGGCAAGCGAGGAATTCCCCGGCAGAGTCTACTCGGTCGATACCCAGAACCTCTCCACCGGCTCGGGTCTGCTGGTCATCAAGGCGTGTGAGCTGCGCGATGAGGGCAAGAGCGCTAAAGATATCTATGACGCAGTCAACAAGATGGTACCGAAGGCTCACGCTTCCTTCGTACTCGACCGGCTCGACTTCATGCACGCGGGCGGCAGATGCTCCGCGGTCGCGATGCTGGGCGCGAACCTCCTGAGCCTCAAGCCCTCCATCGAGGTACATAACGACGACGGCGGCTCGATGGGCGTAGGCAAGAAATACCGCGGCAAGTACGACAAGGTACTGATCCAGTACACGGAGGATACGATCGCGAAGTACGACAACATTGACACCTCCCGCGTATTCGTTACCCACGCGGGCGCCAATCCGGAATACGTTGACGGCGTCGTCAAGGCAGTCAAGGAGAAGGGCATCTTCAAGGAGATCCATGTCACCCGCGCTTCCTGCACGATCTCGAGCCACTGCGGCCCGAACACCCTCGGCGTGCTGTTTATGACGAAATAAGGACAACAGTAACGGAGAGCTTTTCAATCGAACTAACAACGTCTGCGGCTTTTGGGTCGCAGACGTTTTCTTTTTGGCGTGAGCAACGGGTGTATTCCTTATACTAAGTAGCAATAAAACACTTTAATATCCATTGCTACTTAGTATTACGCTCTTCGGCAGTACATGATTTCATAAGCGAAAAAAACCCGTCCGACGCAGGTCAGACGGGCTTTCGTTATCCTATTCGATTATCAGGACTTGAGTGCTCTCTCGAGCCAGACGTCAGCGATATCGAGCGCGACGTACAGACCGCTCTTCTCGCTGGACTTGACCAGCTGTTTACGGGGGCTCAGGTCGGGGTCGGTACACAGCAGCTGGATCGCCACCTTATCGGCGATCTCGGCGTCACCGACGGTCTTCTTACTCTTGATCTGCATACGGATGACGAAGCGGTCAGCCATGCTTCCGTAGTAGAGCTCGTCGCCGCAGCGTACCAGGGGCTTACCCTTATAGGTCGAAAATTCCTTCTCAGCCATGGAATCCATCCCTTCTTAGATATTGAGGTAAGACTTCACCATAACCTCGAGGAGGTCGTCGCGGTCAATCTTACTGATGATGTTGCGGGCGTTGCCGTATGTCGTGATGTAGGTGGGGTCCTCACTGAGGATATAACCGACGATCTGGTTGATCGGGTTATAGCCCTTCTTCTGCAGCGCGTTATACACGGTAGAAAGCGCCTCTTTCATCTCGTCATCTCTGTTGCCGCCTAAGGAGAACACCATAGTCTTATCTAACATAGCAAACACCTCCGCTATTTAATCCAGTATATTATACACCATCTTTTCAAATATTGCAAGTCCTAAAGGAAAATGGCATAGAAAGCCTCTCCGCCGTTAACGGCAGAGAGGCTCGGCAGATAATGTTTACTTTTTCAGCGTGATACCGTTCTGCTCCAGCTCGCCGACGATACCGTCTACGACCTGCGCTACCTCCTCACGTGTGAGGGTACGGGTGTTATCGGAGAAGGTCAGGCGTACAGCGATGGAGGAATTCTCGTCAGCCTCATAGATGTCGATGACGTCCACGCCGCGGATCAGCTCACAGGCGGCGTTCTCGATCGCCTTCTTGATCGGAGCGAAGCGGGAGGTAAGGAAGCTTAAGTCGATCTCGATACCGGGGAATTTGGAGGGTCCGACGTAACGGATCGAGTCGTTCTCGATCGCGGCGAACTTATCCATGTCGATCTCGGCAAAGACGACCACGGCGCGCTTGTCGAGCTTCTTCATCACGGAGGGATGGATCATGCCGATCCTGCCCAGCACCGCGCCGTCAACGATTACGGCGTTCAGGTTCACCGGATGCTCAAAGTCGAAGGTCGGGTCGAGCTTCTCGTAACTGACGGACTTGTGCTTGAGCTCATCGACTAAGGTCTCGACGATCTCCTTCATCTCGAAGTACAGAGAGCGGATATCGCTGCCCTTCCGGTACAGGGTGATACCGAGCTTCTTCTCCTCGATACAGAGGTTATCGTCGGTCATACCCGCGACGATTCTGCCGACCTCGAAGATACCGAACGACGGCGCAAAGCCGAGGTTCGATCTTACCTGACAGAGCTGGGTCGGGATCATGGTCTTGCGGATGGTCTCGATGTTGGGGTTGGAGGCATTCATCAGCTTGATCTCGCCGACGTTCGCGATCCCCAGCTCCTTTAATTCATCCACATAGTTCCAGACGTAGGAGTGCAGCTCGTGGAGGTTGAAGTGCTTGACAAGGATATCCTTGACGTTGTCCTCGTCCTTCTTCACCGGCTCGGGACGGGTCGGGAAGAGCGGCGCGTTCGCCGTATGGATCTCAAAATTATCGTAACCGTAGATACGGGTGATCTCCTCGATGATATCCGCCTTGATCGTGACGTCCTTGGTGGCACGCCACGAGGGAACCTTGACCTCGAAGTTATCACTGTCGCAGGAGGCGGTAAAGCCCAAGCGGGTAAGGGTGCTGAGGATGGTGTCGTTGTCGATCTCGATACCGGTGTACTTATCGACGTAAGCCTTATCAAAGCTGAGAGTGACCTCGGGATAATGATAGGCGTAGTCGTCGGTCAGAGCAGAGACAACCTGCACGGCGGAATCATACTGCTTCAAGAGATAGACGAAGCGGGCGATTGCAGCAGTCGTCAGCTCGGGATCGAGCGACTTTTCATAACGCATGGAGGCGTCGGTACGGTGAGAAAGACGAACGGTCGACTTACGGATCGACGCGGCGTCGAAGGTCGCGGACTCGAGGGTGAGGGTGTGGGTATCCTCAACGATCTCGCTGTCCAGACCGCCCATGATACCCGCGATCGCGACAGGCGTATCGCCGTTGCAGATCATCAGGGTGTCGGTGTCGATATGGCGCTCCACGCCGTCGAGGGTTTGGAAGTCGAAGTCATGATCAAAGCGCTTGATGCGGATATTCTCCACCTTGCGGCTGTCGAAGGCGTGCATCGGCTGACCCATCTCAAGCATAAGGTAGTTGGTCATATCGGCGAGGAAGTTGATCGCGCGCATACCGCAGTAGAACAGGCGGATACGCATATCGACAGGGCTGACGGAGCGGGAAATATTCTCGAACTGTAAGCATGAATAGCGGTAGCACAGCGGATCCTCGATCTTCATATCCACAGCGGGAAGAGAATTATAAGCGGTCAGGTCATCGAATTCGAGCGATCTCAGCGGGCGCTGAGCGATTGCGGCGAACTCACGCGCGATACCGTAGTGGCTCCACAGGTCGGGACGGTTGGTCAGGCTCTTGTTATCGACCTCGAAGATGATATCGTCGATGGCGTAGATTTCCTTGAGGTCGGTGCCGTTTTTGACGTCGTCGGTGATCTCCATGATACCGGAATGATCGTCACTGATACCGATCTCCTTCTCGGAGCAGCACATACCGCAGCTCATGAAGCCCGCCAGCGGTCTCGGGGTGATCTCGATCTCACCGATCTTTGCGCCGACCTTGGCGAAAGCGGTCTTCATCCCAACGCGGACGTTCGGAGCGCCGCAGACAACGTCCACGAGCGCCTCCTCGCCGATATCCACCTTCAGCAGATGGAGCTTCTTAGACTCGGGATGGTTCTCTACAGACTTGATCTCGGCGACGACGATGCCGCTGATATCCGAGCCCTTGAACTGTATATCGTTCTCGACCTCCGCGGTGGAAAGCGAGAACTGGTTAATCAGCTTGAGTTCGTCCAGACCGCTCAGGTCGACGAAATCCTTGATCCAATTCATTGATAAAAACATGGTGACCCCTCCTTACTTATCGTCCGTGAACTGCGACATGACCTTCAGCGAGCCGGAGTTCAGATCACGGATGTCCTTGATGCCGTACTTCATCATCGCGAGTCGGGTCAGACCCAGACCGAACGCGAAGCCGGTATACTTCTCCGGGTCGATACCGCCCTCCTTGAGCACCTCGGGGTGGATCATGCCGCAGGGGCAGAGCTCCAGCCAGCCGGAGTGGTTACAGGAAGGACAGCCGGTCTCTCCGCCGCAGATCAGGCAGGAGATATCGAGCTCAAAGCCGGGCTCGACGAAGGGGAAAAAGCCCGGGCGCAGGCGCACCTTGACGTCCTTTTGGAACACCTCGCTGAGCATGGTCTTCATGAAGTAGATCAGGTTCGAGATCGAGATATCCTTATCGACCATCACGCCCTCCATCTGGAAGAAGGTGTTCTCGTGGGTCGCGTCGGTGGCTTCGTTGCGGAAGCAGCGGCCGGGGAAGATCGCGCGGATCGGCATACCGTCCTCCATCAGCTGCTTGCCGTATTTCTTCAGGATTGCGTTCTGAGCGGCGGAGGTCTGGGACTTCAGCAGCTCGCCGTTCTCAAGATAATAGGTATCCTGCATATCGCGGGCGGGGTGATCCTTCGGCACGTTGACCGCCTCAAAGCACTCGTAGTCGGTGACGACCTCGGGGTAGTCCTCGACGTTGAAGCCCATGGTGGTGAAAATGCGCTCGCACTCACGCTGTACCAGCGTGATCGGATGATAGGAGCCGCGGTCGGCACGCACGGGGATGGTCAGGTCGAACTCGGGCGTGCTCTCGATCTCACGCTCGATCTCGAGCTTTTTCAGCTCCTCGGCACGCTGAGAGATGCTCTCGGCGGCGGTCTGCTTGAGGTTGTTCACGAGCTGACCGAAGGTCTTTTTCTCATCGTTGGAAAGGCTCTTCATGCCCTTGAGCAGATCGGTAATAGAACCCTTCTTACCCAGATACTTGACGCGCAGGCTCTCGAGAGTCTGTCCGTCGACGGCAGCGGCGAGCTCAGCGCCCAGCTGCGCCTTCAACTGTTCCAGTTTTTCTTTCATATTGTCCTCCAATAAAATATTCTTAAAACGAGAGAGATAGAAGATAAAAAAACGGTTCTTCATCCCCAAGGGACGGAAGAACCGCGGTACCACCCAATTTTCCGGAATCGTTCGCTCGAGATCATCGCGTCGTGCTGTCGGTGACGACACTCCCCGCAATGACCGTTGAACATATGCTCCGGACACTCGTCGACCGGTAACGGGGTCATCCGTCAGCGCCTACTGATTCGGTGTATGGTGAACAGTGACGGGAGAACATCGCTCTTCCCGGAGCCCTGTCGCTCGTAGCACTGCCGTCTAGGCAAATCAACACGCACGCGTGTTCAGCACTGCCGCTCGGGAGTGAACTTCGCCCCTGCTCCGTCCGCCTGTACTCTCAGCCCATGATACAGACTCTCTGACGACTTCTGCGGGAGTTACTCTCTCCGTCAACGCGTTATCAAGTAGTATGATAGCACTATCGGAAGAATTTTGCAAGGGTTTATTGAAAAATAACCGCTGATGTGTTAAGATAAAGAAAAATGTGACACAAGAGGTGTTTCCCATGGATAATACTACGCTGTATGAACAGGTCGTTCGCAGAGAACGCACCCCGAAGCACGGGCTGACCGTCGCGCTGATCGTCCTCGGCGTGATCGGCGTACCCGCGATCATCTTCACGATCTCCATCGTCGCGAAGATCCCGTATCTGAACATTGTCGCGCTGTTTATCTTTGCGCTCGCGATCTACTTCGGATGGTATCTCATCACCTCGCTGAACGTCGAGTATGAATACGCCTTCCTCTCCTCTACCCTCAGGGTCGACAAGGTCATCGCCAAGCGCAGGCGCAAGAAGGTCGTCAAGCTCGACGTCAAGCGGCTGGACGACTTCTTCCCCTACTCCGACAAGGAGATGACCGAGCGTCATTTCACCAAGGTCTACCACTGCGGCTCCAAGGAGTTCTCCGACAGCAACTACGTCGCCGCCTTCCACGATGAGGAGAAGGGCAAGTGCGCGCTGGTATTCGCGCCGAACGAAGCCTTCCTTGAGGGTATGAAGCCGTATTTCAACGCCGATATCAGGAAGAAGCTCTTCTTCGCACAGAAGAAATGAAGCAAGTAGATTTCAATTATCTCGTTCGTCACTTTCCCGAACGACCCGACAATGCGCACAAGGGCACGATGGGCACGCTCTGCTCGATCACGGGCAGCAGGGGCTTCTCCGGAGCGGCGATACTGTCCGCAAAAGCGGCGTTACGCACGGGCGTGGGACTGCACTACCAGCTCATCCCCGACTGCATCTACCCGATCTTCGCCTCGTCGGTGTACGAGAGCGTTTGCGTACCGCTGACGGGCGGTACGGGTACGGCCTGCCCCGCCGATTTCAATACGATCCGACAGACCTTACAGAAGGCGACCGCCGTACTGATCGGCTGCGGAACGGGACTGAACGACGATACCCGCGCGGTCATATTCGACCTTATCCGAAGCCGTGAAAAGCCGCTGATCATCGACGCGGATGGTATAAACGCGCTGAGCGGGCATATACATATCTTAGAGGAACGTAAAGCACCCGTCATTCTCACCCCGCATATCAAGGAATTCTCACGCATCAGCGGACTGAGCGTAGAAGATATCCTCCGAGACCCCGCCGGGGCGGCTCGGAACTTTGCGAGAGCACATGGGAACACCGTTCTCGTCCTCAAGAGTCACCGAACCTATATTGCGCAGGGCGATCGGCTCTATGAGAACACCGCAGGCAACAGCGGCATGGCGAAGGGCGGCTCGGGTGATGTGCTTGCGGGGATCATCTCATCGCTCGCGGCTCAGGGCACAGAGCCCCTTGAAGCTGCAGTCATGGGCGTACATATCCACGCGCTCGCGGGCGATCTCGCGGCTGAGAAATACGCGCGTACCGCCATGCTCCCGAGTGACATCATCAGCGCGTTGCCCGAGATCTATTCCATGATCGAGCACAGCCGCAATCATACATAAAATCAACATAAAGGACGTAAAAAGCCGACAGGATCACACCTGTCGGCTTCGTTATTTCGTTTTGGGAGGAATCACGATGAAACGATTCATCATCCTGCTCGCCGTGCTCTCGTGCTGTCTCGTCGGATGCAGTAAAGAGCCGCCGACGCTCAACGACAGCTTCACGGTCGGATTCAGAACCGCATACAACGATCTCGACCTGAGCGGTGAGCTAAAGCACGATTTCGAGGGCACATCGATCACGCTGAACGAGCCGTACACCGTCGACGGTCTTTGCTTCGACTACGCCGAGGAACAACTCTGCGTCGGCTACAGCTCGCTCGAGACCCGCGCAGGCAGCGATTACCTGCCCGAGGACTCTCTCCCCTCCCGCGTTTACGACGCGCTGCTGTACCTCTCTCAGGCACAGTACACGGGCTCGGAGAATGACGTCGATACCTTCACCGTCCCCACCCCGCAGGGGGAGGCGACAATCACCGCCGCCGAGGGGATACCGACGGGCATGACCCTGCCGAAATCGGAGATCAAACTGATTTTTAATTCTGTTAAGGAATAATCGTTTCTTCGCGTGATTCACCGCTTTAGGCTGCGATCGAGCGCGTCCGCCTTCATACGCAGGAGCGGCAGACTCTGCGGCGACGAATAGAAACCGATCCACACCGCGTGGTCGTCGATCACGCGATAGACGCGGGAATTGCCGCAGCGCTCCATGAAGCGATCATCAAGGTTATCGGGGAGCGATCCGAGGAAAAAGAGCTCTCGGATACGGGGACAGTTGACGATCGCATCCTGCCTGATCTCCCTCACGCTCGCGGGGATACAGAGCTCGGTCATTTCGTCGTTATCCGCGATAGCGTTCTCTTCGATCACGGAAAGCGCGCCTCCGTTATCGGGGATACGCACCTTATTATCGACGCCGCTGTACTCGAAGAGCGTTTGTCCGTTCTCGGAGAAGGTATAGGCGAATTTGAAGTGCGCAGTCATCGTCACCCTGCCCGCGTAGGTCAGGCGCTCGAAGGTATCGCCGGGCTCAAAAACGTACTCGACCTCGGCGTCCTTTTCATCCAGCCATTCGGGTTTGTTACTTGCCGCGCGGTAGCCGTAGACCCTACCGTCATAATCGCGGCGGGCGGTAAAGCCGTCGAAGACAAAGCCGTCCTTGATGAAGGTCGACTCGGGGATAATATGCTTCTCATCATAGCCGACGCTTACCGAGGGGATATAGCCGTCGCCCTCTCCGCTGTCAAAGTTGACCTCGTAACGGTCGGCGATCCACATCGCGCGCAGCTTCACGCCGCCGAAGCGCACGGTAGTGGCGATCGTCTGCTCGTCCTTATAATAAAAATCGTTGTAGATCTCTTTCTCGCTGAGCCACTCGAACTTCTTTGACCCCAGCTTATAGCCGATGCGCTTGCCGTCGCTCTCGCGCTCGGCGATCCATCCGCCGAAATGGTATCCGACGCGGGTGAAGGTGTTCTTTCGAAGGGGCGTACTCTCACCGTAATGGACATAGGTCGGCTTCATCTCGCCCGAACCGCCGTTAGGGTCATACTTGACGGGATAGGTGATCTTCGTCGAGGACGAGAAGCCCAGACGGTACACATAGCTGCCGTAGTAATACAGCGAGGTATAGAAGCTCGAGCCGACGTGAAAGAGGTTCTCGATCTCCTTGTTATCGGTAAGCGGGATCTTCGCCGCGAGGTTGCCGCTGTAATCATACACAGCGAGCAGATTGTTTCCGCCGCTCTGGGGAAAGTAGATGTAGTTGTCGTCGCAGTCGCAGCCCTGGCGGGTGTAGCCGGTGTTCTCGCCCTTGAACTTCTTGACGGTCTTGAAGCTCTCGTTCAGGAGCGCAAAATCGTATGAACCCGAGATCCCGACGACGTACTGCTTGCGCTTACTGTTATAAGCGATGGAGTAGATTTCCTCCTTGAGCGTGACGTCGCGGATGACCTCGAGGGTCTTGGCGTTGAGGATAGCGACGCGGTTGTAATAGGGCTTGTTCTTGACGATGACCAGCCAGCCCTTGTCGGGATTATACGTTATGTCGTTGGCGTGACCGACATTAGAGAAGCTCTGTTTATCGGCGAGCTCCCATGTACTCATGTTGTATTTGAGGATCGTAACGGTATTGCCGCCGTCGCTGGTCATGGCGAAATAGGCGTGCGTACCGTCGGTACAAGCACCCTGAACGGGGATGTACTGACTGATGCCCGCGTCGCTTTCGATATGATTTTTGACCGCCAGCATCTCGGCTTTTTTCATAAAGCCGCCTGCCGCCGACGCCAGCGTCAGATCTGCGGTAAGCAGTGCCGAGATCAGCACAAGCGCTGCCGCAAAACGAAGGATCCGTTTCATGTAAGCCTCCAAAGGCATTGGAAAATCACGTTTATGATTACAACGTTCATCATAATCTTACCATTATTCGCCTGTTCCGTCAATGCCTCCCCAAATGATTAATAGTTTGTTAACTTTTTACATTATACACAATTGCGCCTTGAATCGACACGGTTTTTCCGTTATAATGGAGTAGTAAATCATTTGCTTCAGGAGGTAAAACATGGCAAACAGAATTATTTTAAACCCCGTATCTCACCACGGTAAGGGCGCGATCAAGGAGATCCCAGTCATCGCTCAGTCAAAAGGCTTCAAGCATATCTTCGTATGCTCCGACCCCGATCTGATCAAGTTCGGCGTGACCGCGAAGGTCACCGATCTGCTCGAAGAAGCAGGTATCCCCTACACCGTCTACTCGGGCATCAAGCCCAACCCTACCATCGAGAACGTCAAGGACGGCGTTGAGGCGTTCAAGGCGTGCGGTGCCGACGCTATCATCGCCATCGGCGGCGGCTCCTCCATGGACACTGCCAAGGCGATCGGCGTGATCATCACCAACCCCGAATTCGCCGATGTACGTTCGCTCGAGGGCGTTGCTCCCACCAAGAACCACGCTGTCCCCACGATCGCAGTCCCCACCACCGCGGGTACTGCCGCTGAGGTCACCATCAACTACGTCATCACCGATACCGAGAAGGAGCGCAAGTTCGTCTGCGTAGACGAGCACGACATCCCCGAGATCGCGATCGTCGATCCTGATATGATGTCCTCCATGCCCAAGGGTCTGACCGCCGCGACCGGTATGGACGCGCTGACCCACGCGATTGAGGGCTACACCACCAAGGCGGCTTGGGAGATGACCGATATGTTCCACCTCGAGG
>CAMVDB010000054.1 GCA_947166135.1 uncultured Clostridia bacterium
GAACTGACCGGGCTGAGAGAGGTCCTTCTTGTTGGTCAGGGTCTTGCCCTCGCCGTACAGAGTCGCGAAGGTCTCGGCTGTGACATGCAGATGGTGAGCGGAGGTCTCGACCATAATTGTACTTTTCATGATAATTACCACCAATCATAGTATAGTTCATGGGATTGCCCATGCTTACTATTATCATACATGAAATCGCGGCGGATTTCAACCGCTAAATGGAAATAATTGCGCGTAAGCGTGCTTTTTCTGACAGAACCGAGGGATATTATGAGTAATTGGGAAGAATTAGAGGCGCGGTGCAAAGCGTGTACCGCCTGTCGCCTGTGTGAGAAGCGCCACAACGTCGTTTTCGGCGTCGGACAGAAGGACGCGCGCGTCATGTTCATCGGCGAAGGTCCGGGCGAACAGGAGGATCTGCAGGGCGAGCCGTTCGTCGGCAGGGCGGGACAACTGCTCGACAAGCTGCTCTATGCCGTTGATCTCGACCGACATAAGAACGTCTATATCGCCAATATCGTCAAGTGCCGTCCGCCCATGAACCGCGACCCGCAGGACGACGAGCAGGAGAGCTGTATCGGTTACCTCAGGGAGCAGACGCGCCTGATCCGCCCGCGCATCATCGTGACGCTGGGCAGGATCGCGGGCATGAAGCTCATCAAGCCCGACCTGCGCATCACCCGCGAGCACGGCTCGGTCATCGAACGCAAGGGTATCACCATGATCCCGATGTTCCATCCCGCGGCGCTGCTGCGTAATCCCGCCAACATGGAGGGCGCCTTCCGTGATTTTTTAATTCTCAGAGAGAAAATAAACGAGCTTTGCCCCGAAGTCTATGGGAATTAGGAATGAGGAGTCAGCCGTAGGGGCGATTTCTCGGCTCTTGCCCGCAAATCATCTAAAAACATAGACAAATCCACTGCTTTTTGCTATAATACCCTCAGATCAACACAGGAGGCAGACGATGAATGTGATGGATTACCTCGATTGGCGCGGAGACCTGACCTTCGCCGAGCGAGGTTTCAACGAGATAGACAACCTGATCTTTTCGGTGCTGTCCTATATTGAGATGGAGGACTTCGTCGACGCAGACGGAGAGAAGATCGTGACGATCGAAAAGCTGCATGAGCTCTATACCGAGGAGGGACGCCATACGTCAATGCAGTTCCTCACCCCCGAGCCCCTGCTCGAGAAGGCGGCTCAGTCCGATCGCTTCAAGGACGTGAAGGTCGCGTACTACGTCAGCGAGATCGACCACGATAATCACAGCCAGATGGCGGCGATGACCTTTCTTTTTTCACAGGATGAAGTCTACGTTGCCTTTCGCGGTACCGACAGCACGATCGTCGGCTGGCGCGAGGATTTTAACCTGAGCTTCCTCAACGAGACGCCTGGTCAGCATGATTCCGTGCGCTATCTCGAGCGCGTCGCGGGACTGCTCGACGGTAAGCTGATCGTCGGCGGTCACAGCAAGGGAGGCAACTTCGCCGTGTATGCGTCCGCTTTCTGTGACGAGAAGATCCGCGACGACCGTATCGTTCAGGTCTACTGCAACGACGGCCCCGGTTTCAAGACCGAGATCACGGAGCGCGAGGGTTATGCCGAGATCTCCGATAAGGTGATAAAGCTCGTCCCGGGCTCTTCGCCCGTGGGAATCCTGCTCGAGGATATGGAGGAGCGGCGCTTCATCAAGAGCACCGGCAAGGGTCTTATGCAGCACGACCCCTATTCATGGTGTCTTACCTGTACGCACTTTGAGGATGCAGATGAGCGTTCTCAGTTCAGCCTCTTCGTCGATAATGTACTGAGCAACTGGCTCAGCGGCATGGAGAACGAGGAGCGCCGCACGCTGGTGGATACCTTCTTTGACGCGCTGATGATCAACGGCGCCAAGACCATCACCGATCTGAGCAATAACAAGCTCGCCACCTACCGCTCAATCATCAAGGCGCTGAAGGGCATCAACGCCGAGCGTAAGAGCGAGGTCGTCAGCTCGCTGCAAAAGCTCTTTGTCAGCGGCTTCGAAACGATGAAGTCCGGTGCGCTGTACAAGACCGGCGGCTTCTTCATCAAAGATCATAAAATATAAAACAAGCCGGCTCAGCGATCGTGCTGAGTCGGCTTTCGTGATTATCGGTTCACCATAGCGAGCTGTCGGGCATTTTCCTTGACGAGCTCGTCGTTGATAGCGATCTTCTTGATCAGGTTGTGGACGGTCTTGTTCAGCCCGCCGTCCTTGGTGTAGTCGGCGGGGAAGATGAAGTCTACTCTGTCGCCCTTGAGCAGCTCCTCGACCTTCTCGCGGTTCGAATCCTGATAGACAGCGATCGCGCAGCCGCCGTATGCCTTCATCATCTTCATACACGGCACGTCGCTGAGTCCGTCGCCGACATAGATCATGTTGGTGAAGGGTACGCGCTTCGAGTCATCGGGCATGGAGCGGTTGAGGTCGGTATCGTTCGAGATATCCAGCACGCCCTTATTGATACGGTAGACGAACTGGGTCTTGTTGGTGTAGTTTACGGCGGTTTTCGGCCACAGCGCCTCGCCGTTCTCGTCATAGAGAAACTCGCAGGCAAAGATCTTGGTGAACTTGTCCGCGATCCCGGAGCCCTCGATGATCTCCTTGAGTCCCGAGGAAATGACATAGTGCTCGATCTGTACGCCCTGAGCTGCACCGTAAAGGTTGATGCGCTCGAACCACTCCCGCACCCCGGGGAAGAGTTCGATGCCCCTGCCGTTGCCGATCAGCTTCTCCCGCGTCAGGGAGATCCCCTTTCGGCGGCACTCCTCGATCATGGTGTACAGATAGGCGAGTACGCCGTCCATCTCGGCGGCTGAGCCGAAGCTGTTCGCCTTCTGCCAGAACTCGGACGGCTGCATATCGAGGTCGGGGATGAAGCCGTAGTCCTGCATGTCCTTGGTACAGAGGGTCTTATCAAAGTCGTACATGATAGCGATGATCGGTCGTTCCATAGTCTTCTCCCTGTTTCTTTAGTGAATGAAAATGCCGCCTTGATGATCAGGGCGGCATCGTTTACCTTATTCGTAGCTGTGCAGCTCGACGCCTTCGATGATCACGTCGCTTACGGGCTTATCGTTCGCGCCGGTCTTGACCTGGGCGATCTTGTTGACGACGTCCATGCCCTCATATACCTGACCGAATACGGTGTAGCCGCCGTCGAGGTACTGGTTGTTGACCTGGTTGATGTAGAATTGGGAGCCGTTTGTGCCGGGGCCGCGGTTCGCCATCGCGACGGAGCCTTCGATATTGCTCAGGTAATCGGAGATCTCAAGGTCGAACTCGGAGCCGAAAGCGGATGCGCCGCCGGTACCGTTGAAGTTGGTGTAGTCGCCGCCCTGGATCATGAAGTTGTTGATGACGCGGTGGAAGATGGTGTTGTCATATCTGCCTGCCTTGGCGAGCGCCTTGAAGGAGTAGACCGCCTTCGGGGCAACCTCGGTGAAGAACTTGAACGAGATATCGCCGTAGTTGGTGTGGATGGTGCAGACCTCTTCGCCCTTGGCGGGTGCCTTGTGCTGATACTCCGCGTCAGCCGCGTTCAGATCGGCCGCGGGTACCTCGCTGATGTCCATCAGGGTCTCGGTAGTCTTGGGTTCGTAATTCACGGTAGAGCCTTCTTTCTGTTCATTCTTTGCTTCGGTAGCGGTGCCCTGTACGGTGCCGGAGGATACAACCTTATCTCCGCAGCCGACAGTGATCGCCGCGACGAGCAGTACGCTCATGATGATCGCTAAGATACGTTTCATAAATTGCTTCCTTTCTGTGCGAAGCTTTTTCTTCGCACTTACTCCGTTATTGTAAACGATACGGCGCGTTTTTTCAATACCTAACCGCAAATTTGTCATATCTGACGAGGTTTTTTCATATAAATGGTCACTGTGAGGGTGTATAAAGGAATTGCTGCAAAGGCATGTAAACAGTCATTGCCTTTGCAGCAATTACAACCATATTATAAAACTCAGGAGGGTCGGTATGACGTCATTCTTACCGGAGGGAAAAAGACTGCTCACTGCAGCGAACCGCGCCGCTGTCGGCAGTATGCAGGGTATGCGTGCGGCGATGGAGAGGGGAGAGATACTTGAGGCGCGCGCACTTATGTGTGATCGGGAGCATAACCTGATCGTCGATCTGCCGTCGATGCGCGGGGTGATCCCGCGTGAGGAAGGAGCCTTGGGCATCCGCGAGGGGACGGTGCGCGATATCGCGGTGATCTCCCGCGTAGGCAGAGCAGTCTGCTTTGTCGTGACCGATCTGTTCACCGACGGTTCGGGTACGCCCCGTGCTGTGCTCTCCCGCGCGAAGGCACAGCAGATGTGTGCCGAGAGATACATATCTACGCTTTCTGCGGGAGACGTGATCCCCGCCTGCGTTACCCATACCGAGCCGTTCGGCGCGTTCTGTGATATCGGCTGCGGACTCGCGGCGCTGATGCCGATCGACACGATCTCGGTCTCTCGTATTGATCATCCCGACGAGCGTTTTCGTGTGGGAATGGATATTTTCGCGGTGATCAAGTCGCGTACCGGTACCCGCGTTACCCTCAGCCATAAGGAGCTGCTCGGTACATGGGCAGAGAACGCCTCGCGCTTCTCGGTAGGGGATACCGTCACGGGCGTGATCCGCTCGATCGAGAATTACGGCGCCTTTGTCGAGCTGACCCCGAACCTCGCGGGGCTTGCGGAGCTGCGCGATAATCTGCATGTCGGCGATACCGCCGCTGTGTACATCAAGAGCATCATCCCGCAGAAGATGAAGCTGAAGCTGGCGATCGTGGACAGCTTTCGTGATGAAGCGCCGGTGCTCCCGCCCGATTATTTCATCACCAAGGGTCATATCGACCGCTTCGTCTATTCGCCGCCCGAGTGCGACAGATATATCGGGACGGATTTTGGATTATCGGAGAACAGATGACGGAGAATGGCGGACGCTGTCCGCACCTGATTGATAATACGTATGATAAAGAAACAACGTCTGCGACCCTACGTAGAGTCGCAGACGTTTTAATACAGTAAATGTTATATCAATCCAAAAGCCGTCAGGCTTTCCCGACACCGTTCTCTGTCCTCCGCCTCAGACCCATTCTACCGTTGCGGGGGGCTTCGGGGTGATGTCGTAGACGATGCGCGTGATGCCCTCGACCTCGCTCGTGATGCGGGTGGAGGTCTTGTCGAGTACCTCGTAGGGGATGCGCGACCAGTCGGCGGTCATGAAATCGTCGCTGGTGACGGCTCTCAGCACGAGGGTGCTGCCGAAGGTACGATGATCACCCATCACGCCTACGGCGACCGTATCGGTCAAAACCGTGAAGTACTGGTTGGTGTAGCGGTCATAGCCTGCCTTGATGATCTCATCGCGGAAGATCGCGTCGGTCTCACGCAGGAGATCGAGCTTCTCGGCGGTGAGCTCTCCGGTGCAGCGCAGCGCAAGTCCCGGACCGGGGAAGGGTTGCTGCCATACCAACTCTTTCGGAATTCCCAGCGCCTGACCCATCCTGCGGACCTCGTCCTTGAACAGATCGCGCAGCGGTTCGATGATCTCGTCAAATTCCGCCGCGGCGGCAAGCTCGCTCTTCTCGGCGCCGATATCGCCCGAGCCGCGCTCGAGGACGTCGGAGTAGATGGTACCCTGTACAAGGTAGTGGATCTTTCCGAGCTTCTCCGCCTGTTCCTTAAAGACGGAGATAAATTCCTTGCTGATAACGGCGCGCTTCTGCTCGGGATCCTTCACGCCCGCCAGACGGGCGAGGAAACGATCCTGCGCGTCGACCTTGATCAGGTTGAAGTCAAAGGTCTCGCTCCATGTGCGCATGACGGTCTCCGCTTCATTCTTGCGAAGCAGTCCGTTGTCGACAAATACGCAGACAAGATCGTCGCCGATCGCCTTATGCAGCAGCATGGCGGCAACGGAGCTGTCTACGCCGCCCGAAAGGGCGCAGAGCACTTTCTTCCCGCTGAGCTTCTCGCGGTATTCGGCGATCTTCTGCTCCGCGAGCTTCTCCATCGTCCATTCGCCGGAGCAGCCGCAGATATTGTAGAGGAAGTTGTGCAGTACCAGCTCGCCGTACTCGGTGTCGATGACCTCGGGGTGGAACTGTACGCCGTAGATGCGTCGGTCGTCGTTCTCCATCGCCGCGACGGGACAGCGCTCGGTATACGCTGTGACCGCAAAGCCTAAGGGCGCTTCCTTGATATGATTACGATGGTTCATCCAGCTGATGCTCACGGCGGGGAAGCCGTCCAGCAGGGTGCTTCCGTCGGAGATCAGCTCGACCTTGCCGTGCTCGCTGACTTCACTCGAATAGGTGACCTTTCCGCCTGCCATATAGGCGATCAGCTGACAGCCGTAGCCGATGCCGAGGATGGGAATGCCTGCCGCGAGGATCGCGGGGTCGTAATGCGGCGCGGCCTCATCGAACACGCTGTCGGGTCCGCCGGTGAAGATGACGCCCTTGTAGCCCGCCTTGGCGATCTCCTCCACGGTGATCTTTCGGTAGCCTACGATCTCGGCGTAGATGTTCTGCTCGCGTACCTTGCGGGCGATCGGCTGGTTATACTGTCCTCCAAAGTCCAGAACGAGTATTTTTTCCATTGTTCCACTCCTTTCGGTTTTGATGTATTTTTAACAAACGGAACTGTGCAAAATGTAAAAATACTGTTGAAAATAATTATAGAGCATTTTTGCCCGATGTCAATACCAAAATGCAATTAAATTATAGAAAAATTGCAAAATCTGCCGTTTGTTAACGAATTAACAACTCAAAACGTTTAAAATATGCAATTGTATCAAATTTTAATTGCAAAATCGGATGTGAATAAAGAGATATTGAAACTTTTGTTTGACATGCCTGCGCCTTGGTGGTAGAATATGAGGAGAATCCGGAGGTATTATATGGAAACCTATCAGTTTATTATCCTGATCCTGCTGTTGCTTGCGGCGATCGCCGTCGGCGTCTGCGCGATCATTATTATTCCGAAAAAGAATAAAGCAACCTCTGCCGAGCTCGCCGAACTGCGTACCGAGATCGTCAATTCGACCCAGAGTTCCGTCAAGAACATGGGCGATATGATCGCCGTGAACCAGCAGAGCTTTTCCGCCGCCCAGAGCGAGAAGCTCGGGCATTTTGAGGACAGGCTCAAGACCTTCTCCCTCGAGAATGAGCAGAAGCTGGAGAACATTCGCCGCACCATGGAGCTGAAGCTCGACGATATCCGCGAGGATAATAATAAGCAGCTGTCTGAGATGCGTACCACGGTCGACGAGAAGCTTCAGAAAACGCTTGACGAGAAGATGGATCGCAGCTTCGCGCTGGTCAGCGAACGGCTCGAGCAGGTCTATAAGGGACTGGGTGAGATGCAGAACCTCGCCGTCGGCGTCGGCGATCTGAAGAAGGTGCTCTCGAACGTCAAGACCCGCGGTATCGTGGGCGAGATCCAACTGAACAGCATCCTCGAGGATATCCTGACGCCCGAACAGTATGATACCAACGTTGCGACCAAAAAGGGCTCGCGCGACGTGGTCGAGTTCGCGGTGAAACTACCCGCCCGCGACGACGGTTATATCTATCTGCCGATCGACTCGAAGTTCCCCGGCGATACCTACGCCGCTCTTCGCGACGCGTATGAAAGCGGCTCCAAGGAGGCGGTCGACGCCGCCGCAAAGGCGCTGATCAACACCATCCGCCGCGAGGCGAAGGATATCCGCGATAAATATATCGACCCGCCGAACACCACCGAGTTCGCCGTGATGTTTCTGCCCTTTGAGGGGCTGTACAGCGAAGTTGTCAACCGCGGCATGGTCGAGCTGCTGCAACGTGAATACAAGGTGAATATCGCCGGACCGTCCACGATGGCGGCGCTGCTCAATTCGATCCAGATGGGCTTCAAGACCCTTGCCGTACAGAAGCGCAGCGCCGAGGTCTGGAACCTGCTCGGCTCCGTGAAGAAGGAGTTCGAGACCTTCAACAGCGTGCTTGTCGCGACCCAGACGCGGCTTGATCAGGCGAACAAGGAGCTCGATAAGCTCGTGGGCGTCCGCTCGCGTCAGATCAGCCGCAAGCTCAGCGCCGTCGAGAGTAACGATACGCCCGTCAGCGCCTACTTCTCTACCATCGACAGTTACACCGAAGGCGAGGATTAGTCCGGACTGCTTTTTTAAGCAAGGTGTTTATGTGAATGAAATATGCCCCCTGTGACAATACTAATTGCAGTATTGTTACGGGGGGATTTTTTGCAGTATAACAAAGTTGAACTGTGCGGCGTCGATACCGCGAGCCTGAAGGTGCTCACCGAGGACGAAAAGCGGGCTTTGCTGCTCAAGATGCGCGACGGTACGCCCGCTGAGAGAAAACAGGCGCGTCAGGAGCTGATCCAAGGCAACCTGCGTCTGGTGCTCAGCGTGATCCAGCGCTTCACCGGCAGGGGAGAGAACCTCGACGATCTTTTTCAGGTAGGGGTCATCGGTCTAATCAAGGCGATCGACAACTTTAATGTGGACCTCGATGTTCGGCTGAGTACCTATGGTGTACCGATGACGTATAGTGTGCGAAAAATCTAAATAAAGTGCTTAGACCTCAGTAATAACGGGGGTTTACGATGAGTATGTATAACGCACAACAAGCCATGGAGATCGCAATTCGAACAGTAAAACAGTGTTGTGACCTAACAGAAGCAAGCAAGAATGATGTATTAAAAAAGCTGTACGCAATTACCAAATCAGTAACAAAAAAGAACTGGAATCAAAAGTCTATTCTTGAAGCGTTACATAAGTTTCATAAAACACATGGAAAGCCACCGGCAGTTTTGGACTTATCCTTGGATGAGTTACCCAGTGGATATATCATAACATCACATTTCCATTGTAGTCCGGGAACTCTTTTGCGTAGAGAGTTCCCCGAGACAAGAAAAGTACGACCTAAAAATATATATGGGTTTACTACAGAACAGGAATGGATCGATTGCTTTAAAGAGCAATTTAATAAGCATCTGTTTCCAGGCATGAATAACCGCAAGTACAATCAGATTCGGGATAAAGGGACTCCTGCTTGGGAAACAATTGCACGAAACACAGGTTATACAACATGGCATGAGTTGATGGAAAAAGCAGGAGTTAAATATTTGGGACAAAGAAGCTTGGAAACTGCAAAGGTTTTAGTTATAAAGGACGTCGACAGTCCTTTGCTAAAAAAGATGGATAAGATCAATTCTGAGCGACGTGCCCTTAATGACGAACTTCTTAATATTTTACAGAACAAGCGAGATAGTTTTTTGGATGTAATATAATTCGCATAATAGTAAATATTGCTAATATCAAATATAATGTAGCTGTAAGGAGGTTGAGATTATGAATAATCCGAAGTACCATTTATATATGAATCACGAAGCCTACAGAGAAATCATCAATGCACTCGTAGATAAGAAGAACGACTTGATCGCTACCGGTCATTACACAGATGCTATCGACGAGATTCTCATACAGCTCAGCCGTGCCAAGCAGAAAAAGGTCAAGGTGGTTTACACCAGCTAATAATCAAATAATAAATATGAGTCAGCGCTCACTTCTTTAATGAAAAGGAAGTGGGCGCTTTTTTGTTTCCTTAAGTTTTTGAAAGCTGGCTATGCCCTGTGGCGTAGTTGTAATAATAACGATTTCATTATGAAAGAAGGATATGCATCCTAATGTATATCATCCCCATTCTAGGGTGAATATAAACTAAAAAAGAAAGGAGGAAATCGTATGCAGAATTGTAAGGTGATAGCTATATGCAATCAGAAAGGCGGTGTCGGTAAAACTACTACTACCGTTAATCTCGGTGCAGCTTTGGCGGCTGAAGGAAAGCGTGTATTGCTTGTGGACGCTGATCCGCAGGGCGATCTCACGACCTGCCTCGGCTATAATGCTGACGATTTTAATGTCACACTCGCAAATAAGCTCATAGACGTCGTTCGGGAAGAACGAAATAGTCCATATAATGGTATAGTCCGACATCCCGAAGGAGTAGACTTGTTACCGTCCAACATGGACTTGGAATCAACCGAAAACTATCTCGTGACGGCAATGAGCCGTGAAAGCGTGATGAAAACATATTTAAGCAGAGTCAAGCACAATTACGACTATGTCCTGATTGATTGTCGACCCTCGCTCGGCATGCTCACTCTGAACGCACTCACAGCCGCTGACAGTATCATCATCCCTGTTCAGGCGCAATATCTGTCAGCTAAAGCGATGACACAGCTTTTTCAAACGGTCGAAAAGATACGGTCTCATACCAACCCGGAACTGGCTATCGACGGTATTCTGTTGACCATTGTAGATAATCGAACGAATCTTGCCAAAAGTACGGTCGAAGCTATCAGACGAAACTTTGGCAAATATCTGCCAATCTATGATACACAGATACCGATTGCGGTGAAGGCTGCCGAGGTTGCTTCAAAAGGAAAAAGTATCTTTGCCTATGAGCCGAGCAGTAAAGCGGCTGTCGCATACGCCAATTTCGCAAAGGAGGTGTTGATCCATGACAAGCAAAGGGCGAAAGAGCGATTTCGATCTGCCGACGCTCGATGATCTGTTTTCAACACAGAAAGAGCGAGATGAAGCTAAACTCGATAAGATCAGAGATATTCCGATTGATGAGATCGACGACTTTCCTAATCATCCGTTCCAAGTCCGTGATGACGAGGATATGTTGCAGCTTGTGGAAAGCATCAAAGAACACGGCGTAATGACGCCTGCTGTGCTCCGCGTTAAGGATGACGGACGGTATGAGCTTGTAGCAGGACACCGTCGTAAGCGCGCCTGTGAGCTTGCCGGGCTTGATACGCTTCGTTCAGAGGTCAAACATTTGACCCGTGATGAAGCGACAGTCTATATGGTTGAGAGCAATTTTCAGCGATCTTCCATACTCCCCAGCGAGAAAGCATTTGCGTATAAGATGCGGTTAGATGCTATGAAACGACAAGGTGAACGTACTGATTTAACTTCTGCAACACCGTTGCAGAAGTCGGGAAAGACAAGTCGGCAGATTATCGCTGAAAGTTTTGGTGAAAGCCATGAGCAAGTAAGAAAGTATATCCGCTTGACCTACCTTATCCCCGAGCTGTTGCAGTTGGTGGATGAAGGCAAGATGAAAATGCGCCCCGCTGTCGAACTGTCATATCTCAACGTCGATTTTCAAAGGGATGTACTGGAGAACATTGAACTCAACGACTGCACTCCCTCTCACGCCCAGACGATACGAATGCGAAAATTGTATGAGGAACACAGCCTGACACCGGAAGTGATCGCAGACATCATGTGCGAACAAAAGCCCAATCAGCGTGAACGCATGGTGCTGAGCGGCGAGCGCGTCGGGCAGTATCTCCCAAAGAATCTGCCTATCAACAAGCGTGAGGATTATATCTGCGAAGCGCTGGCGTTTTACCGCAAATACTACCGTGAGAGGACAGAGCAAAAGAAATCCGGGCATGACGCACGGTGATTTTGCCCTCCCCTTTCTCACACTCTAACCCCTTGATACTCTCACTTACCTACCGAAAGAGAATAGCCATAATCTATTATTATCTCAATGAAATATTAAATATCTAAGAGGCAGGCAGAGAGCACACAGGATAATTGACAAGGAGGTGAATCGTATGAAACCGATCATCGGTATCGTTCTGGTCGCATTGGTTGCTGCAGCCTTTGTGATCGTTATGATCAAAAACCGCAGAAAATAAAATCAACAAGGAGGTGAGCTGAATGGCAGAGATTACCTTTCAGCAGAAAACTAAGACGATAGCGAAGCTGATTGAAAACGGCATCACATCTGAAAAGGACTTGCAGAATCTGAACTTTGATTCAGTCCTGCAAATTCCCGGCATTACCATGCAGGATCTTTCCGTTGTTTCTCAGCTTCAGAAACACACAAAAGATAACAAACTCTACTCTTATCTTTCGGGAGGTGAGCGGAATGAGTAGTGAAGGATATGAGATCGTGCCCATGAAGCCCGAAGAGGTCTTGTATTCTTATCGGAACAGTCAACAGATTTCGTCACAGACCGGTCTGATCGGCTATGTTCGAGCGGATATGGGTACAAACGGCGACCAATTCTGGGTGACTTGGAACGGATTTCGCAAGGATTTAAATACCCCTGAATTCAGTGACGAGCTGTCTAATCTGCTCCATTCGCTCAGACAGGACGGCAAATATTTGTCTGACAGGAACACTCTGACACGCTTCTGCCTTGACAGTAAAAATGCGCTGCCTTATGAAACCGGCAGAGATTTTGGCGTAAGAGTCAGCACCAGAGATCATGCCTATCTCATGCGACTGAATCCGCATAAGGGCGATTACAACCTATACTGCTACTGCTATCGTATGCTGGAATATTTTTCCGAGACATATGATCGTCGGGATATCCGGCAAATCAAAACCTTGTAGAATACCGTGAGAATTAAAATCCTTGATCCT
>CAMVDB010000055.1 GCA_947166135.1 uncultured Clostridia bacterium
CTACGACTTTAAGCTATATTAAGCATTGAGCTTTAAGCATTGAGCATTGAGCTTTAAGCTGATTCTTACTCTGCTCGCTGTACCTTGATCTTGATCTTGTCGCCGGGCTTGTGGTTGGCGAGGACGTCGTAGATATCCTGGAACGAGGTGATGGTCTCGCCGTCGAGCTCGGTCACAATATCGTCAGCCTTGATCTTGGTGCCCGCGAGGGAACCGCTCTCGTCGATCTCTTCGATCAGAACACCCTCGGGAACATCATAGTACATCGCGTTTTGGTTGCCGAGCTCCATGCCCGAGAAGCCGATGCGCGTACGTCCGGTGACGTAGCCGTAGTGCATGAGGTCGCCTGCGATCTCTTCGACGGTCTCGGAGGGGATCGAGAAGCTCATGTTCTCGAAGTTGGTGGCGATGGTCTTGGCGGTGGTGATGCCGATGACCTGACCGTACTTGTTGCACAGGGGACCGCCGGAGTTGCCGGGGCTGATCGCGGCGTCGCTCTGAATGTAGCGGACAGACTTGTTGATGGTGAGCTCTCTGTCGACGGCGGAGACGATGCCCTTCGTCAGCGAGTTCTGGAACTTCACGCCGCCGGGAGAGCCGATGGCGATGACCTCGTCGCCGATCTCGATCAACTCGCTGTCACAGAAGGTGACTGCCTTGAGGTCCTTTGCGTCGATCTTGAGCACGGCGAGGTCGGTCCATGTATCATAACCGATGACCTTCGCCTGATAGCTCTTGCTGTCCTTGGTCACGATGTTGATCGCGTACATGCGGCTGTTGCCGATGACGTGGGCGTTGGTGATGATGTAGCCGTCGGCCGAGATGATCGTGCCCGTACCCTGCGAGACGATGTCCTTCTCGTTGTCGGAGATCTTCTCGTTGTAGCATACGACGGTCACGACGCTCGCGCTGACGTCCTCATAAGCCGCCTGGGTGGTGTATTTCGGGTTATCCTTGTCGGCGGGGAGCTTCTCGAGCTTGATGTTCTGCGCATTCTCGTCGGGTGTGCCGACGGAGTCCTTGTTGTCGTCGCTGCGCTTGTGGGTCTCGCCGTTATCCGCCTTGAGGGTGATCTCATCCTCGATCTCCGTATAGGTGTCGCCCGTCATGTCGGGGAGGAACCCGAAGCCGTTGTTCTGATCTCCGTCGTCGATGCTGAAGGAATCGTTGTTCTTCCTGCTTTCGCTGTTATCGCTCTTGCCGTGGCTCGCGATATAGGCGATGAAGCCGATGGTCATCATCACGAGCAGTACGACCAGGATGATGATGAACACCTTCGTGCCCGTCGGGGTGGCGGGCTTGGGAGCAGGCGTGTAGTTGACGTTGGGGAAGGGCTGAGCCGGATTGCGGGTGGCGTAGGGATTCTCGGGCTGAGCCTGTTCCCGATACGGATTCTCCTGCTGAACGGGCTGCTGTGCCGGCTGTGCGTAAGGCGCCGGCTGCTGATAGTAGTACGGCGGCTGATAGCCGTGCGGTACCTGCGGGGGCGTCTGCTGCGGATAAGGCGGTACGGGCTGTCCGTAGCCCTGATAAGGCTGCTGCGGCATGCTGCCGTAGGGCTGATAGGGCTGCTGCGGCATATAGCCGTTCGGATAGGGCGCCTGAGGCGCTTGAGTAAGCGGCGCCTCGGTCGGTTCGGTGATCGTCGGTTGTTCGGGTGCAGGGGCTGCCTGTTGCGCCTCGGATTCTGTCGAGGGCGATATAAACGGCGCATACTCGTCCTCGGGACGGTAGCCCTGCGGGTTAAATTCATCCATAGTTTATTCCTCCTTCTCACTGTTGAGAGTGGTTTCTACAAAGTTGTTTTTCTTCTCCTTCGGCTGGGTCTGTACCCCGTTCGTAGGCAGACGGAACGTGAAGCGGGTGTATTCGTTCACGCGTGACTCGACGAAGATATCGCCGCCGTGCAGGCGCATGATGGTCTTGGCGATGAACAGTCCCAGACCCATGCCCTTCTTGTCCATACTGCGGCTCTTGTCGGTCTTATAGAAGCGGTCGAAGATGTAGCGGATGTCCTCGGGCGGGATGCCGGGGCCCGTGTTGGAGATCTTGACCGAGATATCATAGTTGGTCTCTTCGAGGGCAAAGTTGATGGTGCCGCCCTCGTTGGTGAACTTGACGGCGTTTTCGATCAGGTTGTAGATGACCTGGTACATCAGGTCGGGATCGGCGAATACCGTCAGGGAACGGAAGCTCTCGAGTCCCGTGATATGCAGCTTGCGGGCGATGATCCGCTGTTCGAAGCTCGCGAGGATCGTGATCAGCATCGAGAACATATCGAACTTCTGAGGCGAGATCTTCAGCTCGCCGCGGTCGATACGCGAGAGGCTGAGCATCGAGGTGACCAGCCGCGAGAGGCGCTTGACCTCGATCGAGACGATCTTCATGTAGTGGGGGTGGCGCTCCTGCGGGATGGTGCCGTCGAGCATTCCGTCGATGAAGCCCGCGATGGTGGTCATCGGGGTCTTGAGCTCATGCGACACGTTCGAGATGAACGCGCGGCGCATGCCCTCGCTCGATGCGAGCGAATCCGCCATGTTGTTGAAGGCATTGGCGAGCTCGCCGAGCTCATCCTCCGAGCGCACCTTGACGCGTGCCGAGAAGTCGCCGACGGCGAAGCGCTTCGCCGCGTTCGACATCTGCTTAAGCGGTCGGGACATGTTGAACGACATCGAGGTGACGAAGATGATGATGATGATCAGCATGATCGCCGCCGCGACGAAGAAGATCTGCAGGAAGGTGACCGGCAGACCCGAGATGAAGGTCGCGGGGGACGAGATATAGCAGCAGCCGATGACCTTCTCCTCACCGTTCACGGTCCCGCGGATGGGAACGCCCGCGGTGTAGCGGTCGCCGACGTGATCGTACATCCCCTCGAGCTTGCCGACCTCGAAATAACTCCCCTGCAGCATGGTCAGACTGATGACCATGGACGACAGGGCGGACGGTGCGTGGATGCAGTTCTCGCTCTCGGTACAGAATTTGCATACGCCGGCGGTATCGACGATGAAGATATCCGCGCCGATGATGCCCGAGATGGTGCTCAGCGTCAGTCCGTAGCGGGAGCTCTCCCTGAGGACGAGGGTGTGGTTCACCGCGTCGTAGGACGCGACGGGGGAGACGATCTCGGCGATATGGGTGATGTTCTCGGTCAGGTCGGAGCGCTTCTCAGCCTCCCACGAGCGCTGGACGAAGAGATAGGTCGTAAAGCCCAGCGCGATGAAGCTCGTCAGCACGATCGCCAGCCCGAAGATCAGGTATTTCTTGAACAGGGAACGCTTCACGCGGAAGCGCGTGTTCCGTTTCCTGCGGCGGTTATCAGTTCTTTGTTTCAAACTTGTAGCCTACTCCCCAGACGGTACGCAGCTCCCACTTGTCGGAGACGCCGTCGATTTTCTCTCTGATACGCTTGACGTGGACGTCAACGGTACGGCTGTCGCCGTAGTACTCGAAGCCCCATACCTGGTCGAGCAGCTGGTCGCGTGTAAAGACCTTGTTCGGGTTGGAGGCGAGGTGATACAGCAGCTCGAGCTCCTTGGGCGGGGTGTCGATCTGCTTTCCGTCGACGATCAGCTCGTAGTTCGTGAGGTTGATGGTCAGCTTGTCCCAGCGAACCTCCTTCACGGCGTCCTCGTCGGAGCCGCCGGTACGTCTGAGGACGGCGCGGATACGCGCGACGACCTCCTTCGCCTCAAAGGGCTTGACAACATAATCGTCGGCGCCGAGCTCGAGTCCGAGGATCTTGTCAAAGACCTCGCCCTTGGCGGTCAGCATGATGATCGGGCACTCGGAGGTCTTGCGGATCTCTCTGCATACCTGCCAGCCGTCCATCTTGGGCAGCATGATGTCGAGCAGGATCAAGGCGGGCTGCTCGCGGTTGAAGAGCTCGATCGCCTGTTCGCCGTCGTTGGCGATCACGGTGGTGTAGCCCTCCTTCTCGATGTAGAGGCGCAGGAGCTCGCATATATTGATATCATCGTCAACGATCAGGATTTTTCGGTTAGTCATTAGGATCACCTCATAGATGGTTTCTGTTATTACATTATAATATGTATTTCGGCGAAAAAGTGAATTTTTTTTAAATTTATCGTGTAAATCGGGTGAAAGAGCGATATACAAAGAGGCCGCTTGCGCAGCCTCCGTTTATTAAGCATTCAGAAGATTATAGACCTCGATGAATGTATCGATGACGTACTGCGCCTCCTCGTCGGTGATGACCGAGTTCATCGGCAGGGTCAGCTGGTTCTTGTGCATATTGTAGGCGTAGGGGTAGTCCACGATATCGAAGCCCCTCTGCTTGTAGGCGGTCATCATGGGCAGCGGCTTGAAGTGTACGTTGCAGGTGACGCCGCGCTTCTTCATCTCGTCGTAGAAGCGGTTGCGGAATTCCGCGTCCTTGCCGAGGAAGCGTACGAAGTACAGGTGGCCGCTGGAGCGGTGGTCGGCGGAGCGGTGGTCGAGCACCTGGATGTCGAGATCCTCGAACGCCTTGTTGTAGCGGGTGATCAGCTCGTGACGGCGGTTGAGCATCTTGCCATAGCGCCTGAGCTGCGCCAGACCGATCGCCGCGAGCACGTCGGGCATGTTGCACTTGTACTGGGTGTTGACGACGTCATACTCCCATGAGGTGCCCTTGTCCTTGGTGAAGGCGTCCTTGGTCTGACCGTGCAGGGTCATGAGCATGTATTCCTTGTACAGCATGTTGCTGTCTACGCCGGGAACCTCGCGCCAGGTGGCGGCGCCGCCCTCGGCAGTGGTCAGATTCTTGACCGCGTGAAAGCTGAAGTTAGTGAAGTCCGCAATCGAGCCGCACATCTTGTTGTGCCATGAGGCGCCGAACGCGTGAGCGGCGTCAGCCATGACGATGATGCGTCCCAGCGCGAGCTGGACGGGGTTGTCGGAGGGCTTGAACTCGGCGCGGTGCTTCTCGACGATCTCAAAGATCCGGTCGTAGTCGCATACCACGCCCGCAAGGTCAACCGGGATGATGACCTTGGTCTTGGGGGTGATGGCGGCGTCGACCTTGTCGTAGTCCATCTCGTAGGAGTTCGGCTTACAGTCGATCATCACCGGCGTAGCGCCGACGTGATAGATGACGGACGCGGTCGCGGTGTAGGTATAGGTGGGGATGATGACCTCGTCGCCGGGGCCTACGCCCAGGATACGCAGGGTCATCTCCGCGCAGGCGGTCTGGCTCGACAGACACACCGCCTTCTTGGTACCGCAGAGCTTCGCGATCTCTTGCTCAAAGAGCTTGGTCTTGGGTCCGGTGGTGATCCATCCGGAACGCAGGGTATCTACGACC
This sequence comes from uncultured Clostridia bacterium, assembly GCA_947166135.1. Lineage (GTDB taxonomy): Bacteria > Bacillota > Clostridia > Oscillospirales > Acutalibacteraceae > Ruminococcoides. The sequence continues at coordinate 5,306 of CAMVDB010000055.1, forward strand.
TCCGCGATCTCGTCCTCGGAGATATCGGGAGGGGAAAAGGGAATATTCATCATGATAGTTACTCCTTGCAAAGGGCGGATTCGATAAGCCCAATCACATATCCTATATTATACACCCTGTAAAGCCCGATGTAAAGAGGGAGTTTGGGGAGAAGGAGTGAGGAATCTTTGAAAGTCAGGAATGAGGAGAGAGGAATTAGGAATTTCGGGAAAGCCTGTCGGCTTTTGGATTGGTATTAATGATACTTAGTATCATTCCTCATTTCTGCTTCCCTCTCCTCATGCTCTCATACTTATGCTTCGTCGCCTCTCCGCCGCGCAGGTGGCGTTCCTCCTTGTTGAGGTCGAGGATCGCGCGCACCTCCTTGTACAGTCCGCTGTTCAGGCGGGGGAGAAGGGCGGTCAGGTCCTTATGTACCGTCGACTTACTGATGCCGAATACCGCCGCGGTCTCCCTGACGGTGCTTTTGTGCTCGATGATATGCTCGCCCAGTCTGACGGCGCGTTCCTCTAAGTTGCTTTTCATATACAGCCTCCGATAGGATTTTGGTAAATGTATATGAAAAACGGTGAGTTATTATGTACAACTTGTTCCGAAGAAAGAGAATCCTTGGCAGAAGTCGAAAAACGATTGACATAACACCTTGGAAAAGGTATAATTAATCGGTATAATTATGTGATTCACATAGGGGAATGTAAGATAATGAAAGATATGAATAAACGTATGAATTTCAGGAAGATATTCCTGATGATCGCCGACGCGGTGCTGATCGCGCTGAGCGCCCTGGTCAGCAACGCGGTCGTATCCTGGTACGGGATCGTCACTCATGATAAGACGATGGGTATCGCGCTGCAGCCGCTCCGTATCGTGGGTATGATGGGGCTTGAGGTGCTGTTCTGCTTCTTCATGCTGTTCATCTTCGGCTCGTACAGTAAGGTATGGCGCGATCTGAAGGCTAAGGATTACGCGATCTGCGGGCTGTCCGTGGTGCTCGGCTTACTGCTGAGCTTCATCTTCGCTCATTATATGGACCGTCCCGCTACCCTCCAGTTCATGGTCGCCGATACGGTCATCGCGACGCTCGTCATCGTGCTGTTCCGCGTGATCTTCCACCGTACCTTCATCGCGATCGAAAAAGCCAATGAGAAAGAACACGACACCCGCGAGCGTACGCTGATCGTCGGCGCGGGCAACGCGGCGCGCATGATCATCCAGGAGATCCAATACTCTCAGAGCGATCCCAACAACCCCTCCAATTCCATTCTCCCCGTCCTCATGGTCGACGATAATATGGCGAAGTATCATACGAAGATACAGGGGGTCGAGGTGCTCGGCACGACCGCCGATATCCCGAAGCTCTGTGAGGAATACAAGATCTCGCTGGTCATCTTCGCGATCCCGTCCTGTACCGAGGAGGAGCGCAAGCGCATCATGGGCTTCTGCGCCGAGTCCGGCTGCCGCATCAAGACGGTGCCGTATTTAAGCCAGCTGTTCCTCGAGGACGGTCAGCAGCAGATCCTCTCGCAGGTCAAGGACATCAAGATCGAGGATCTCCTCGGTCGTCCGCCGATCACCTTTGACAAGACCAGGATCCGCGCCTTCATCGAGGGCAAGGTCTGCATGGTTACGGGCGGCGGCGGCTCCATCGGCTCCGAGCTGGTGCGCCAGATCGCGAAGTATAACCCTCAGCAGATCATCATCGTCGATATCTATGAGAACAACGCCTACGATATCCAGCAGGAGCTGTATCTCGAGTATGAGGATCGCCTCAACCTCGTCACGCTGATCGCCTCCGTCCGCGATTACGCGAAGATGGAGATGATCTTTGAGCAGTATAAGCCGCAGGTCGTGTTTCACGCGGCGGCGCATAAGCACGTCCCGCTGATGGAGACCTCTCCCGCCGAGGCGGTGAAGAACAACGTCTTCGGCACATGGAACATGGTCACCCTCGCCGAGAAGTATAAGGTCGGGAAATTCGTCATGATCTCCACCGACAAGGCGGTCAACCCCACCAACGTCATGGGCGCGACCAAGCGCTGCTGTGAGATGATCGTGCAGTATATGTCGCAGAAGGGCTCCGATACCGACTTCGTCACCACCCGTTTCGGTAACGTCCTGGGCTCCAACGGCTCCGTCATCCCGCTGTTCCGACGCCAGATCGAGTCGGGCAAGCCCGTGACCGTCACCCACCCCGACATCATCCGCTACTTCATGACCATCCCCGAGGCGGTTTCGCTGGTGCTGGAGGCGGGCGCGATCGCCAAGGGCGGCGAGATCTTCGTCCTCGATATGGGTGATCCCGTGAAGATCACCACCCTCGCCGAGAACCTGATCCGCATGTACGGCAAGGTTCCGTACCGTGACGTCGAGATCAAGTTCACCGGACTTCGCCCGGGCGAGAAGCTCTTTGAGGAGCTTTTGATGGATGAAGAGGGGCTTCAAAAGACCGATAACAAGAAGATCTTCATCGGCAACCAGATCGACATCGATCCCAACGTGCTGACCAACCAGCTCCGCGAGCTGCGCGTTATCGCCGACAGCAACGATAACGACAGGACTGTCGAGATGCTCTCGGAGATGGTCGATACCTTCCATCATGTGACAAATCAGTAACAGCGCGGATTTTCCGCTTTTGAAACGAAACGCACCGTACATTATTTAGGAGGATCAACATGAAAGTATTACTGACAGGCGGCGCCGGCTACATCGGCAGCCATACCGCGGTCGAGATGCTCGAAGCCGGCTATGACGTGGTCATCGCCGACAACTTCGACAACAGCTCGCCCAAGGTGCTCGACCGTATCGAGACCATCACCGGCAAACGGCCCAAGCTCTATGAGTTGGACGTAGCGGACAACAAGGCGGTCGCCGAGATGTTCGCCGCCGAGAGCTTTGACGCGGTAGTCCATTTCGCGGGTCTTAAGGCGGTCGGCGAGAGCTGCGCCATCCCCGTGCGCTACTATCGCAACAACATCGACACCACCCTCACCCTGCTCGAGGTCATGAAGGAGTACGGCGTGCACAATATCGTGTTCAGTTCCTCCGCGACCGTCTACGGTATCCCGAAGGAGGTTCCGCTGCGCGAGGGTATGCCCACCTCATGCACCAACCCCTACGGCTGGACGAAGTACATGAACGAGCAGATCCTCACCGACGCGGCGACTGCCGATCCCGAGCTGAGCGTCGTGCTGCTGCGCTACTTCAATCCGATCGGCGCGCACAAGAGCGGCCTGATCGGCGAGAACCCCAACGGCATCCCCAATAACCTCATGCCCTACATCACCCAGGTCGCGGTCGGTAAGCTCGAGCGCCTCGGCGTGTTCGGCAACGATTATCCCACCGCCGACGGCACCGGCGTGCGCGATTACATCCACGTCGTCGATCTGGCGCAGGGTCACCTGAAGGCGATCGAGTATGCCGCGGAGCACAAGGGCACCGAGATCTTCAACCTCGGCACCGGTATCGGCTACAGCGTGCTGGATATCGTCAATTCCTTCATGCGTGTGAACGATATCGACATCCCCTACGATATCAAGCCCCGCCGCGCGGGCGACGTCGCCGAGTGCTACGCCGACCCCGCCAAGGCGAAGGAAGGACTCCACTGGGAGGCGAAGTACGGCATCGACGACATGTGCCGCGACTCCTGGAACTGGCAGAAGAACAATCCGAAGGGATACTGATGCCGGTGAATAGTGAATAGTGAATGGTGAATAGTGAATGGTGAATGGTGAATGGCGGACGCTGTCCGCACCTGATTGATAATACGCTTGATAAAAAAATAACGTCTGCGACCCTACATAGAGGCGCAGACGTTTTAATTTAGCAGTCATTATATCAATCCAAAAGCCGTCAGGCTTTCCCATAACCGTTCTCCATCTAAGATCATTCCTCGCAATGACACTGTTACTGTAAAGCTCGGTATAGAGTCGCAGACGTTTTAATTTAGCAGTCGTTATATCAATCCAAAAGCCGTCAGGCTTTCCCAACACCATTCACCATTCACCATTCACCATTCTCCAAAAAAGCCGTCAGGCTTTCCCAAAATTTCTAACTCCTAACTCTCCTCTTACTGGCTGTAAATCTTGAACGACGTCAGCGCCATGATCTCGCTCTCTTCCGTAAGCTCCGGGAAGTTGAACACCAGCGTCAGCTTGTTGTCGGCGGGGATAAGGTCGGTGGGGATGAGGAAGTTGAGTCCGTTCATGCGGATATCGGAGCCGAGCTTTCCGTCAAAGACCGCCTCGCCTCCCGCGGTGATCACACAGCGGGTCTCCTCATAGATATTCAGCACGTTGAAGAACGCGTGTACGTCCTCGAGCTTCTCGGGGATATGATCGATCGGGATCTCCATGATCGCCCGCGGACCGCTGACGATGGTGCGCCAGCCGTTGGTGTGGCCGAAGCCCTCCCTGCAGTACATGGTCGCGGTCTCGTCCTCGGTGAAGGTCAGCTCCGTGCCGAGCTTGTAGTTGTCGATCTTGCCGCCGTTGATGTAGTACTCATTGACGAGCTCAAGGTCCCGGGCGTCGGTCTTGTTGAAGTCACAGCGGTATTCCTCGATGCGTGATTCGGCGTTCGCGCCGGTATTGCGGTAGAAGGGGCGGCGGCGGTTCCAGCGTATCTTCTCGGCGTCCTTGAAGGTGATGCCGGTGGCTACGCTCTTGTAGTCTTCAGACACGGTAGACGTCAGGAACGCGGGCAGGTCGGCGAGGGAGGCGGGGGCGGAGCTGACGGTGTAGCCCTCGTCGGCGTCCTTCTCCTTGACCAGCAGCATCGGCTTCTGACCGTATTCCAGCTCACCGCAGTCGGCGGCGATGACGATACGCGCGTCGTTGTACTTTCCGTGCGCCTTGAGGTCGTCGATCATCGCGTTGATGATCGTGAAGTCGCCCTCGATCTGTTCCTTGCGCGAGGTGCCGTCGGGATCCTTCTTCGCGTCGGAGGTCAGTCGGTAGGGTCGCTGGGCACCCTTGAGGGTATAGACGCGCACCGCCATGTCGTAGCGGTCGGTATAGTTGAAGCCGTCCCCGTAGTTCTCGTAGAAGCGGTCGTCGTTGCCGGGGGTGAAGATGTTGTTGCTCTTGAAGGACGAGTAATCACTCAGGCTCATCCAGAACAGCCGCTTCAGGTAGTGGGGCATGGCATTGTACATGGTGTAGCGGTACATCGTACTGCCGATGACCTTGTACGCTTCGGCGTCCTGAGCGCGGTCGGTGATATTCTCGATCTTGCGTACCGCGCCGTTGCCGAAGTACTTGTCGTCGGCATAGATTCGCACGTCGGCGCCGCTCTTGTTGAGGGTGTCAAAGACGTTCTGCCTGTTCCATACGTTGTCGATGAATTCCGTGTAGCGGATGTCCTTCTTGTATACTGAGCCCGTCAGCATATACGGCAGAGAGACCAGCGTGTCGCTGCCCGCGGCGAGGGCGTTGTCATATTCGGTGAAGCCCGAGAGCTTCTCTTCTGTCTCGGGATGCTCCTTTTTATAGGAGGCGTAGTAATCCGCGTCCATGTTGCCCATGATGAACACCAGCGTATTGTCCTTCTCGCTGAGATCGTACATCCCCTCGACCGTGACCTCGTGGCTGAGCTTGTCGAGGGTGTTCTGGTTCTGGTAGAGCGATACGGCGAGTCCGCCCGCCTGCAGCAGGATGATGAACGCCGCGGCGATCATCAGGATGTGTCGCCACGAGCGCTTGAACACCATGTATACCGCGAACGGCAGCGCCAGACACGCCG
>CAMVDB010000056.1 GCA_947166135.1 uncultured Clostridia bacterium
CGGTGCTCGCGGAGCGACATCGTAGGGGCGGTCATTGACCGCCCGCTGTCGCAGGACGCGGCATATCCTATCCGATGTTTTCGATATCAATAACGCCCGTCATCCTCGGGCGACCGATGGTCGCCCCTACACGATCATGCGTTGTATGTTTACGGAGCGATACTGTAGGGGCGGTCATTGACCGCCCGCTGTCGCAGGACGCGGCATATCCTATCCAACGTTTTCGATATCAATAACGTTCGTCATTCGCGGGCGACCGATGGTCGCCCCTACAATTCCTGATTCCTAATTTATTACGACTTCTAACTCCTCACTTCTAACTGTGAAAGTGCTCTCGTTTTACCGCTAAAACGAAGCTGTAACATCCTGTATTTGATGTTTTGAAAATGGTTGAGATTGCCGCGTCGCAACCGTTGGCTGCTCCTCACAATGACAAATCCATATTAACGAAATGCAGGGCAAACGGGTCGCCCCATTTGCCCCATGCTGTGAATTACTTACGGATACCCAGTCTCTGGATGATGGAGCGATATCTCTCGATGTCTACCTTGGTGAGGTAGTTGAGCAGAGAACGGCGCTGACCGATCATCTTGAAAAGACCGCGGCGGGAGTGATGGTCCTTCTTGTGGATCTTGAGGTGCTCGGTGAGGTCGTTGATCCTCCTGGTAAGCAGAGCGATCTGAACCTCAGGCGAACCGGTGTCACCCTCATGAGTCGCATACTCCTGCATGATAGCAAGCTTCTCTTCCTTCAGCATGTGTTTCACCCTTTCTTATTTTACTGCGCTCCGCATAGTACAGGGCAGGTGAAATCCTCAGCGTGAGGCGTATCCCCTGAACCATATCGGGCGTCAAAAGTTATTGTACCATAATAATTCTCAAAAGTAAAGAAAAAGTTCACGGCAACAGGGCGATATTCGTCGGATATCAGCCCTGTTTTTTGGCTAAATTCGACACCGTTTCGATCACGGAGCGCTTCTCATCCTTATCGAGCACACGGTACAGCGCGATCAGCCCGCGCTCGTCCTTGCTCAGCTGAAAGATGGGGCTGTCGGCGGTGATCGTCTCGCGCAGGCTCCGCTTCTCGGGCTCTACAAGGACCGGAAGCAGCGCTTCGGGCGAAACGTTGAAGATGACGGCGAGCTTCACCAGCGTAACGAGGTTCGGCTCGGTCTTGCCGGTTTCATACTTCGTATAGGTGGAGCGCTCGATATTCAGCGCGTCAGCCACCTGCTGCTGCGACAGCGCACACGCCTCGCGGTACTCGCGCAGCTTATCGGATACATCGTTCTTTGACATGCCTCTCCCCTACCTTTTCGCGCGATTTTCGGTCATTTTGACCGATGTATGCCGTTATGTATCCAGTATAGCGTGAAGATTTTTCACAAGCTTGTTTACGTGCTGTTTTTTCACTGTGTCGGGTCGGTTCCTTCACGGATAGGATGTGCGAAAACGACAACCGTATACAAGGTCTGTTGCAGGGGGCTGTCGCACTAAGAACAGCGACAGCCCCCTACTTGATTTTCGGAATCATCTCCTGCAAACAGCTTTGCGCTTTGTTCCTTGTGCTTTCCATAAAAACAAAAAACAGCAGGATCGCTCCTGCCGTTATCTGCTAAAAATGCTTATACAGCTTCAATTCTTCGCCCACGGTGACGCCGAGGGAGAGGAAGTGTCCCTCCCTGTCCTTGACGCGGTAGATTACGCCGTCCTCTGTCCCGCCGCGCAGCGAGGTGCGGGCGATATCCAGCGGGTTGCCGTTGACAAAACGGTTCGCCTGCTTATCGCTGACGGTAAGCTCCGGATAGGTCGCGAAGATACTCTCCACCGAGCGGAAGTACGCGCTCCCGGGGTCGAAGGCGCCGCTCGCGGTCAGCTCGCTCAGCCGGTCGAGGGTGATCGCGTCCTCCAGACGGTAGCCGCACGCCTCATAACGCACGAGGTCGGTCATCACGCCGACCGTCCCCAAAGCGCGCCCGAGGTCGTCGATGATCGTTCGGATATAGGTGCCGTTGGAGCAGTAGATATCGAGGGTTCCGCTCTGTGAGCCTTCGTCAAAAGCGGTCAGCCCAATGCGGTAGACCGTGACCGTCCTCGGACGGCGCTCGACCTCCCTGCCCTCGCGGGCGTACTGGTAGAGCCGCTTGCCGCCTACGCTGACCGCCGAGTACATCGGCGGGAGCTGGGTGATCTCACCCGTGAATGATCCGAGAGCGCTCTCGATCTGCCGTGCGCTTACGTGGGCGGGCTTTTCTTCGATCACCGTGCCCCAGATATCCAGCGTATCGGTCGCGAGTCCGAAGCGGAAATCCGCGCGATACTTCTTATCGTGACAGGGGATGACGTCCTGCGCCTTGGTCGCCGTGCCGAGCAGCACCGGAAGGATACCGGTGGCGTTCGGGTCGAGGGTACCGGTATGGCCGACCTTCTTCTGACCCAGCAGCTTACGCACGACCGCGACGACGTCGAAGGAGGTGAAATCCTTCTCCTTATGTATCAGGATGACGCCGTTCATCTCAAAAAGTCCTCAGCCGCCGTGACCAGCTTATCCCGAACGGTCTCGAGGTCGCCCTCGATGGAGCAGCCCGACGCCGCGGGATGACCGCCGCCGCCGAACAGCTTACAGAACGCCGAGGCGTCTACACCGTCGTTGGTACGGACGGAGATCTTGAACACGCCGCCCGCCTTCTCACGCATGGTGATACCCATCTGCACGCCTTCGATCTGGCGCGGGATGGAGGCGAGGCCCTCCATCTCATCATCGCCGGTACCGAGCTTCTCACACATAGCGAGGGTGGTATAGATCACGGCGCACCTTCCGTCGTAGTAATACGACATCGTATCGAGGATCATGCGCTCAAGCTTGAGCTTGGCGCGGGTCTTGACGACGAAGTTGATGTAATTGATCCTGTTCCAGTCGCAGAAGGGCATGACGCCCGCCGCGATATGGTGGGTGCGGGAGGTGGTGTTGGAGTAGCAGAAGCAGCCGGTATCGGTGGAGATACCGGTATAGATCGCCGCCGCAATATCCTCGTCCATCTCGACATGGAGCAGCGGCAGCAGCTGCCATATACTCTCGGCGGCAGCCGCGGCGGAGGAATCGACATAGATATAATCCGCCGTGATGGTGTTGGTGCCGTGGTGGTCGATACACAGGTCGATATGATCCACGCCCTGCATCACGCTCTCACCGAGCAGCGACGGAGCGGCTACATCGACGCTGACGATGTATTCGGGGGTAAAATCCTGTTCCTCATAATGCGCGGCGAGATAGCCGAACTTGGAGGGCAGCGCGCCCTCCACGGCGACGTTCGCCTGCTTACCGAGCTTACGCAGGGCGAAAGCGAGCGCGTAGCCGCAGCCCAGACAATCGCCGTCGGGGTAGATATGGGTCAGGATCTTGAATTTGTCATGTAAAAGGAGCAGAGAGGCAGCCTTCTCAAGCGTGATCTTCTTCATCGGGCTCCTCCTCGTCCTTCGGAATATCAAGACTGTTCAGAATACGCGATATCTCGGCGCTGTAGGCGATCGAGTCGGTGGGGGTAAAGATCAGCTCGGGCACATGGCGCAGACGAAGTCTCATTCCCAATTCTCTCCGCACATAACCCGAAGCATTTTTCAGCCCCTTGACCGCCTCTTTCGCCGCGTCCATCCCCTCGAGGGCACTGACGTATACCGTGCAGTAGGAAAGGTCGTTGGTGACCTCTACGCGCACAATCGACAGAAAGCAGCCGGTGACTCTCGGGTCCTTGAGCCCGCGGAAGATCGCGGTCAGCTCGCGGCGGATATCCTCTGTAGTCCTGCCTAATTTATGATTAGCCATAATATTTCCTCTATATGATAGTTCGGTGAAACAGCATACAGATCGGGTGAGGGCGCAGCCCTCCCGCAACTATTCACTATTCACTATTCACCATTCACTATTTAGTCCTCACGATACTCCTCGATCATGAATACCTCGAAGATATCGCCTTCCTTGATATCGTTGTACTTCTCCAGACCGATACCGCACTCGTAGCCCTCGGCGACCTCCTTGACGCTGTCCTTGAAGCGCTGGAGGGAGGCGACGTTGTCGTCGGCGATGATGATACCGTCGCGCACCACGCGCACGCCTGCGCCGCGCTGGATCTTACCGCTCTTGACATAGCAGCCGGCGATGTTGCCGATAGACTTGATACGGATGACGTTACGCACCTCGGCGGTACCGAGGATGACCTCGCGGGTCTTGGGAGCGAGCATACCCTTCATGGCGCTCTCGATCTCTTCGATACAGTCGTAGATGACGCGGTACATACGCATATCTACGCCGTCACGCTCGGCGTTCGCCTGAGCGGTGGCGTCGGGACGGACGTTGAAGCCGACGATGATCGCGTTACTCGCGTTCGCCAGCATGACGTCGGACTCGTTGATCGCGCCGACAGCGCCGTGGATGATGTTGACGCGCACCTCTTCGTTAGAGAGCTTCTCGAGGCTCTGACGAACCGCCTCGACGGAGCCCTGTACGTCTGCCTTGACGATGATCTTCAGCTCCTTGACCTCGCCGAGCTTCATCTGGTCGAAGAGGTTGTCGAGGGTGACCTTGGTGCGGGCGTTGAACTCAGCTTCCTTCTTCTCGTGTTTGCGCTGCTCGACCAGCTCGCGCGCGAGGCGCTCGTCGGTGACGGCGTTGAAGGTGTCGCCGCCGGTGGGGACGTCGTCCAGACCGGTGATCTCGACCGGGATCGAGGGGCCCGCCTCGTGGACGCGTCTGCCCTTATCATCGGTCATAGCGCGGACGTGACCGACCGCCGTGCCCGCTACGACGATATCGCCGGTACGCAGGGTACCGTTCTGTACGAGGATGGACGCCACGGGACCTCTTCCCTTATCAAGGCGCGCCTCGATGACCGTACCCTTCGCGGCGCGGTCGGGGTTGGCTTTGAGCTCCTTCATATCGGCTACCAGCAGCACCATCTCCAGCAGGTCGTCGATACCCATACCGGTCTTGGCGGATACGGGTACGCAGGGCGTATCGCCGCCCCACTCCTCGGGGATCAGCTCATACTCGGTGAGCTGCTGCTTGACCTGCTCGGGGTTGGCGCCCGGCTTATCCATCTTATTGATCGCCACGATGACGGATACGCCCGCCGCCTTGGCGTGGTTGATCGCCTCGACCGTCTGGGGCATGATACCGTCGTCAGCCGCTACCACGAGGATCGCGATATCGGTGACCTGCGCGCCGCGGGCACGCATGGTGGTGAACGCCTCATGACCGGGGGTGTCGAGGAAGGTGATATCTCTGTCGTTGATATTCACGCGGTACGCGCCGATATGCTGGGTGATGCCGCCCGCCTCGGTCGCGGTAACGTGCGCGTTACGGATATAGTCGAGCAGGGAGGTCTTGCCGTGGTCGACGTGACCCATGACGACGACGACCGGCGCGCGCTCGATCAGGTTCTCATCGGTATCCTCGCTGTCGTCGATGATACGCTCCTCGATGGTGACAACAACCTCGCGCTCGACCTTCGCGTGGAACTCCATCGCGATCAGGGAGGCGGTGTCGAAATCGACCACGTCGTTCGCGGTGACCATCGTACCCATGAGGAAGGCTTTCTTCACGACCTCGGCGACGGTCGCCTTAAGGCGCAGCGCCAGATCGCCGATGGAGATCTCCTCGGGGATCAGGACGGTCATCTTCTTTGCCTTACGCTCCTTCTCGATACGCGCCATACGCTCGCGCTCGGTCTCACGCTTCGCGGAGCGGCGGTTCTTCTGCTTACTGCGCTGGTTGATCTTCTGCTTCTTCGAGGACATATTGTTCTCGTTCCTGACCTTATCAAGGGCAAGATCGTCATACTTCTGGTTATAGCGGTCAACGTTGACCTCAGCCGCGCCGGTATCGACGAGGCGGCCGGTGCCGCGCTTACTCCTGATCTCGCTCTTGAGATCGATATCGGCGGTCTTGTCGACCTTCTCCTTCTTCGGCTGAGCCTCGGCGGGAGCCTTCTTCGCCGAGTCGGGACGGAGCTGGTTCTTCGCCTCCTCGCGGCGCTTCTTCTCCTCCGCCTTACGCTGAGCGGCTTCCTCCTCCTTCTGCTCGATCGCCTTATCGCGGACGGCGAAGTAGGCGGACAGGTCGAAGACCGCGTTCTTCGTGGTAAAATAATCGAAGATGTAGTTGAGCTCATCCTCGGTAAGGGTGGTCATCGCCTTCTTATCCGAGCCGAGCTTATCCTTCAGCACGGAGATGACCTCCTTGGTCGTAACGTCAAGGTCGGTGGCGACCTCTTTGACTTTATATTTAATCATAAGTGCCATGATTATTCCTCCTTCATCAGTTCGGTTATCTTTTTGGCAAAGCCCGCGTCGGTCGTGCATATAACGGCGCAGTGCTTACCCAGCGCGAAGCTCAGCTCCTCCTTGGAGCGGGAGAGCCGGTACGCGGGGATACGGGCGCTCTCTGACGCCTTTAAGACGCCCTTGAGGCTGTTTTCGGACGTATCCGAGGCGTACAGCACCAATACAGCCTTACGCTCCGTGATCGCACGGGTGACGGTCTCGGCGCCCGAGATCAGGCAGCCGGCACGCTTACACAGCCCGAGAAAGCTGAGCAGTCTGTCATTCTTCACCGAGCTCTCTCCTCATCTCATCGTATATCTGCGGGTCGATCTTCGTCGAGAAAGCGCGTTCCAGACGGCGCGCCTTCTGCGCCTTGTCAAGACACGCGATGCTGTTACATATATACGCGCCGCGGCCGGGCTTCTTGCCCTTGAGGTCGATCGATATCTCGCCCTCCTTGTTGCGGACGACGCGCACCAGCGTACGCTTATCCTTCATCTCGCCGCAGCCGATACACTTGCGCAGCGGTATCTTTCGCTCTGCCATAAAAGCACCTCTGTATTACTCGTCTTCCTTGACGTCGTTATCTTCTTTCTTATCGTCCTCTTCGTCCTCACCCCAGAAGCCGGACTCGGGACGGATATCGATCTTATAGCCGGTCAGCTTAGCCGCTAAGCGGACGTTCTGACCCTTATTACCGATCGCCAGCGAGAGCTGACCGTCGGGTACGGTCGCCTTGCACGCCTTGGAGCCGTCCTCGGCAAGCTCTACCTTGACGACGTTGGCGGGCGACAGGGCTGCCGCGATGAACTTGGTGGGATCGTCGTCGTAGAGCACGATGTCGATCTTCTCGCCGCCGAGCTCGTCTACGATGGTGTTGACGCGCGCGCCGCGGGCGCCGATGCAGGCGCCGACAGCGTCGATCTCGGGATCCTCGGAGAACACCGCCATCTTGGTACGGGAGCCCGCCTCACGGGAGATGGACTTGATCTCGACGGTGCCGTCGTAGATCTCGGGGATCTCCTTCTCGAACAGGCGCTTGACGAACTCGGGATGGGTACGGGAGATATTGACGCGCGGACCGCGCTCGGTCTCCTTCACGCCGGAAACATACACCTTCACGGTGCTGCCCTCGCGCAGGTTGTCGCTCTCGATCTGCTCCGAACGGGGCAGAACAGCGACAGCGTTGCCGAACTTCAAGGTCGCGTTGCCGGTGACGGGGTCGACGCGCTCGACGACCGCGGTAGCGATCTCCTGCGCCTTAGACTGGAACTCGACAAGCATCTGATCCTTCTCACCGTCGCGGATACCCTGACGGATGACGGAACGGGCGGTCTGGATCGCGATACGACCGAGGGTCTTGGGATCGAGCGGGATACCGACCTCTTTACCCACCGCGGCACGCTTGCTGATCACGAGCGCGTCCTCGAGGGAGATCTCGTAGTTCGGATCCTCGACCTCTTCAACGACGGTCTTGAGCAGCTTGCAGGTGAACGCGTTGCTGTCGGAGTCCATCTTGATCTCAACATTCTCATTGCCGCCGTAGTTATTGCGGCAGGCGGTCATGATCGCCTTCTTGATCTGAGTCACCATGTACTCAGCGGGGATTCCTTTCTCCTTTTCGAGGAGCCTCAGCGCCTCGTAGAGCTCTTTATTGCTTGCCATTTTTCCAAATCAGACCTTTCTATATGAATTGAATTTAAAAACTTACTAGCCTCCCTTTTCCAAGGGCAATATCATTAAGTTAAGGGATGGAATCTCGCTGACGCTCGGTCAATTGATACAATTCCTCAGTCACCGTTCGGTGACAGCTCTCCGGTGTATGGATTCCGTAACCCAAAACAAGTTTTGGACAGAATCTCACCTTTCCCAAAGGGAGCCTCCGCTTAACTTAATGGCATTGTTTTCCAAGGGGGGTCTTTTATCAATCGAAGTCGTCCAGCTTGATATACGCCGCGTCCTTCTTATTGATGGTGACGTGATTCTCGCCGCTGTGGTCGGTGATGGTGACCGACCCGTCGTCATAAGCGGTCAGCACACCCTTGAACTCCTTGCCGATGCCCTCGATCGGACGGATCATCTTGACCATGATATCGGCGCCGATGAAACGGGTGAAATGCTCCTCACGAACCAGCTCGCGCTCGATACCGGGAGAGCTGACCTCGAGGATATACTCGCCGTCGATGGGGTCGAGGCGGTCGAGCGGCTCGTCGAGCGCGCGGGACATCTGCTCGCAGTCGTTGATATCCACGCCGCCGTCCTTATCGATGAACACCCGCAAAAACCACTGGGAGCCTTCCTTGAGATACCTTACATCCCATATCCTCAGCCCTAAGGACTCGGCGATGGGAGAAGCGAGCTCCTCAACGGCGTTGACCGTGTTCCTGCCCTTGCTGTTAGCCACGTTCATCCTCCTGTTCTGTTAATCTGTTAATCTGTTGAGATTGCCGCGGGGCGCATTTCAGATTGTCATTGCGAGGAGGAACATCGTTCCGACGCGGCAATCTCAACCTTTGCCTTGCGCCCCCGTAATGACTATTATAATCGGTTGGGATTGCCACGGCTCCTTGGGGAGCCTCGCAATGACAATCTGTATGCGCTCGCAATGACAATCGATATACTCGCATGATATTTTATCGTAACAATAACAAGGAGCGGGTCCGTCAAGACCCACTCCTTACGTTACATCATATCTTACGGTAATTATTGTAGCACGTTCATCATATCATGTCAAGTAAATGGTAACCAAAGATCATTCCGAACGGTCGGACGTTTTTACTCAATTTGAATATTTTTTGAAAAAATGCTTGACAAAGAGGGACGGTGTTGCTATAATACAACCATCCTACTTGATAGGTAGGTTGCAAACTGCTACAGAAGGTGATACAATGTACTACAGCGGCTTTCGATGTCGGAAACTACCGACAATGTTGTGATCGTATTGCGGGATACCCGCCCCCCAAAGCACACGGACGATTCCGTTTTCTGTATTTACAAATCTGAATCATTACTATATAATAAGGAGAAACATCATGGCTAATATCTACACCTCCGCCGACCAGCTGATCGGCAAGACTCCGCTGTTGGAGCTCACGAATATCGAAAAGAAGCTTGACCTGAACGCGAAGATCCTCGCGAAGCTCGAATACTTCAACCCCGCAGGCTCCGTCAAGGACCGTATCGCCAAGGCGATGATCGACGACGCGGAAGCGAAGGGACTCCTCAAGGAAGGCTCCGTCATCATCGAGCCGACCTCCGGCAACACCGGCATCGGACTGGCGGCTGTCGCGGCGGCGAGAGGCTACCGCATCATCATCGTCATGCCCGAGACCATGAGCGTCGAGCGCCGTCAGCTGATGAAGGCATACGGTGCCGAACTCGTGCTGACCGACGGCAGTAAGGGCATGAAGGGTGCGATCGCCAAGGCTGACGAACTCGCGGAAGAGATCGAGGGCGCGTTCATCCCCGGTCAGTTCATCAATCCCGCCAACCCCGCCGCGCACTTCGCGACCACCGGTCCCGAGATCTATGAGGATACCGACGGCAAGGTGGATATCTTCGTCGCAGGCGTAGGCACCGGCGGCACCGTGACCGGTGTAGGTCAGTATCTGAAAAGTAAAAATCCCGACGTCAAGATCGTCGCGGTGGAGCCTGCCTCCTCGCCCGTACTGAGCAAGGGTGAAGCGGGCGCGCACAAGATCCAGGGCATCGGCGCGGGCTTTGTCCCCGACGTGCTGGATACCGGCGTGTATGACGAGATCATCGCCGTCGAGAACGACGACGCCTTCAAGGCGGGTAAGCTCATCGGCAAGACCGAGGGCGTGCTGGTCGGTATCTCGTCCGGAGCGGCTGCATCCGCCGCGATCGAGCTCGCCAAGCGTCCCGAGAACGCGGGCAAGAACATTGTCGTTCTGCTCCCCGATACCGGCGACCGCTATCTCTCCACTCCGCTTTTCCAGGATTGACGGCACGCTTTGCACAAGACATGTTACGGCTTCGGGTCACCTCGGAGCCGTTTTGTTTTATGAAAACGGTGGTAACGCCGCTCGAAACAGGTCGAACGGAGATCGTACAAAGGTCTGTCGTAGGGGCGACCATCGGTCGCCCGCGAACGATGGGCGAAATTAATATCGAAAACATCGGACAGGAAATGCAACGCCCTGTGAAGCGGGCGGTCAATGACCGCCCCTACGGCGGGAGCGCCGTCCCCCTACGGAACACTGCGACGTTTCTATAATTCCTCATTCCTCCTCACTTCTCCGAAAGGAAGGTACTAATATGAAAAACAGACACTCTGAGCACACGCTCCACATCGTCATCGCGGCGATGTTCGCGGCGATGGTCGCGGTGATGACCGCGTTCGTACAGATCAAGACCCCCACCGGCGGCTACGTCCACCTCGGCGACTCGATGATCTATCTGACGGCGAGCTTTCTGC
>CAMVDB010000057.1 GCA_947166135.1 uncultured Clostridia bacterium
CATGGATCGCGTCGAGGTCGGCAGCCTTCGCGCGCTTTGCAAGATCGAGCTTACCTGCACAGGCGCCGGTCTCAGCCTCTACGCGGAGCTTGAGGTTCTTCTCGGTGCTGTCGGTGAGGACCTCGCCCAGCAGCTCGGCGAACTTCGCGGCGTGCTCAGCCTCTTCGAATGCGTACTTGGTGAATGCGGCGGCTACCTCGGGATAACCCTCTCTGTCGGCGACTCTCGCCATCGCAAGGTACATACCGACCTCGCTGCACTCGCCCTCGAAGTTGGAGCGCAGGTCAGCCTTGATATCCTCGGCAACGTCCTTCGCGATACCGACTACGTGCTCGCAAGCGAAGCCCGCGTCCTCGTCCATCTTGTTGAACTTCTCGCCCGGTACCTTACATACGGGGCACTTCTCGGGGGGAGTATCTCCCTCGTGAACATATCCGCATACGGGACAAACCCATTTTGTCATAGCTTTTTCCTCCTTTTATTTCATGATAAAATCGGTTATAAAAATCATACCATACAGTGCACAAAATAAATTTCCTTTTCGGAATATTAGTGCTGTTTCGGGCATATAATTTTGCGAAAGATTATATAGGAGTGATGTTATGCCATCGGTATTTTTGAGCCCCTCTCTGCAGGAGTGGAACCCTTATGTCAACGGCGGTAACGAGGAGTATTATATGAACCTCGTCGCCGATGCGATCGAGCCCTATCTGCGCGCGTCGGGGATCACCTACGCACGCAATACGCCGGCTCAGAGTCTCTCTCAGGCGATCGCGCAGAGCAACGCGGGCAATTATGACCTGCATCTCGCGATCCACAGCAATGCCGCGGGAGCACAGAACGCGGGCTCTGTCCGCGGAACGGACGTCTACTACTACCCGACCTCGTCGCAGGGTAAGCGCGCCGCCGAGATCATCGCTGAGAACTACCGCGATATCTACCCCCTGCCCGACAGAGTAAAGACCGTCGCCTCCGCCGCGCTCGCGGAGCTGAGGCGCACCAAGGCGCCCGCCGTACTGATCGAGACCGCCTATCACGATAATCTCGCCGACGCCGAGTGGATCCAGGAGAACATCGGCGCGATCGGCAGGAACCTCGCGCAGAGTATCGCTCAGTTTTTAGGCGTGCCTTTTGTAGATTTATAGTTGCATTGACCCTCAGCCGTGTGTTATAATAAATCCGATTATAACGCACGGCTGAGCTGTGCGACAGAGAAGGGAAAATCCAAGATGAATGAAAACGACATGAAAAGAATCGAAAAAACCATGGAGTGTCTCCAGCGCCACCGCATGGCGGCATACTTTGTCGAGACCAAGGAAGAGGTCATCCCGCTCCTGAAAACGCTGATGAAAGACGGCGAGACCGTCAGCCACGGCGGCAGCGAGACCCTTAAGGAATGCGGCGTTATCGACATGCTGAACAGCGGCGATTACAACTACCTCGACCGTTCCAAGGCACAGACGCCCGAGGAGGTCGAGCAAATCTACCGCGATACCTTTTCCGCCGATACCTTCCTGACCTCGGCGAACGCCGTGACCGAGGGCGGACTGCTGTATAACGTCGACGGTAACTCCAACCGTGTAGCGGCGATCCTCTACGGCCCGAAGCAGGTCATCTTCGTATGCGGCTATAACAAGATCGTCAAGGATCTTGACGAGGCTGTCGCGCGTCTCAAGTCGGTCGCTTCTCCGAAGAATACCAAGCGCCTCGGCTGCGATACCTACTGCGCGCGTGAGGGCGAGTGCCTCGCGATGGGTCGCGACGCGAGCTATATGTGCGACGGCTGCCGCAGCCCCCAGCGTATCTGCTGTAACTACGTGATCTCCACCTTCCAGCGCCACCCCGACAGGATGAAGGTCATCCTCGTCGGCGAAGAGCTGGGATATTGATGATCTGATAACAGATAATAACAGATAACGGAAAAGAGGTGTCCGATATGAAGATGGATGAATACTTTGCGCGTATGAAGAACCTGCTCGGCGATAACTATGAGCGTTTTCTCGAGACCGTGGACAAGCCCGCCTACAAGGCGATCCGCGTCAATACGCTGAAGATCTCCGCCGAGGAGCTCCGTCCGCTGCTGCCCTTCATGGGCGAGCGTGTGCCGTTCTGTGAGGACGGCTACTATGTGAGTGTTGAGAAGCTCGGTAAGCATCCGCTCCATCACGCGGGCGCCTTCTATGTACAGGAGCCGTCGGCGATGTCGGCGGTGACGGCGCTCGGCGTTGAGCCGGGCGACAAGGTGCTCGATCTCTGTGCCGCTCCGGGCGGAAAAAGCACCCAGATCGGCGCCGCCTTATGCGGTACGGGACTCCTCTGGGCGAACGAGATCGTCCGTCCCCGCGCCCATATCCTGCTCTCGAATATCGAGCGTATGGGTATCAAGAACGCCGTCGTCTCCAATATGAGCCCCGAGGCGCTGTGTCCGCGTCTGGAGGGCTTCTTCGATAAGATACTGGTGGACGCGCCCTGCTCCGGTGAGGGCATGTTCCGCAAGGATAAGGACGCGATCTTTGAGTGGTCGGTCGAGCACAGCCACGCCTGCGCCGAGCGACAGCGGGCGATCCTCGACTCCGCAGCCTGCGCGCTTCGTCCCGAGGGCGTGATGGTCTACTCGACCTGCACCTTCTCTGTGGATGAGAACGAGGGCGTGATCGCGGGCTTTCTGCACGATCATCCCGACTTCGAGCTGATCGATACGGGCTGTCGCTTCGGCGAGCCTGCGCTGGAGCTGTGCCGCAGGATCTATCCCTTCAACGGGGGAGAGGGTCACTTCGTCGCGAAGCTCCGCAAGCGCCGCGGCAAGGCGTACAAGGGGCTGATGTACCGTTACGTCGAGCCCGACCGCGAGGATCGCTTGATGATCGACAGCTTCATCGTCGATATGCTCCGCAATCCGTCCTTCCGTCATATCCACGTGATCGACGGACGGATCCTCAACCTGCCGAATACGGAGCTGCTGCCTGATCTTGACGGTATGAACATCCTGCGCGCGGGCATCAAGCTCGGCGACTTCAAGAAGAAGCGCATCGAGCCGCACCATAACCTTGCGACCGCACTGACGCCTTATGAATTCAAGCGCCGCCTGATCCTCAGCTGTGAGGACGAGCTGACCGCCCGCTATATCAGCGGTGAGGAGATCGAGCTCGACTTCTGGATCGCGGGCTGGGCGGTCGCTGTCGTCGACGGTATCACGCTGGGACTCGGCAAGGCGGTCGACGGCCGCTTCAAGAATAAATATCCGAAAGGACTGCGAACCCTCGCATGGAAAGACTTACAGATATAAGCGTTATCCGGGATATCCTCTCCCGCCACGGCTTCACCTTCTCCAAGGCGCTGGGGCAGAATTTCCTGATCAATCCCTCCGTGTGCCCTCGCATGGCGAAATCCGCCGTCGAGGGGGAGCATACGGGCGTGCTGGAGATCGGTCCCGGTATCGGCGTGCTGACCCGCGAGCTGCTCGAGCGAGCCGAAAAGGTCGTTGCCGTGGAGCTCGACCGCAGGCTCCTGCCTGTGCTGGCTGAAACGCTCGGCAGTTACGATAACCTCAAGGTCGTGAACGCCGACGTGCTGGAGCTGGATCTGAACCGGCTGATCACAGAGGAATTTGACGGTATGGACGTCGCTGTCTGCGCGAACCTGCCCTATTACATCACCTCTCCCGTGATCATGAAGCTGCTCGAGGATCATCTCCCCGTCAGTACCATCACCGTCATGGTGCAGAAGGAGGCGGCTGTGCGCCTGTGCGCCGAGCCGGGTACCCGCGACAGCTCCGCGATCACCGCGGCGGTACGCTATTACTGCACGCCCGAGCTGCTGTTCCACGTGTCGTCGGGCTCGTTCATGCCCGCGCCGCGCGTCGACTCGGCGGTGATCCGACTGCGCCTTCATGAGCCGCAGGTACATCCGAAAGACGAGAAAACCTTTTTCAAGGTGATCAAGGGCGCCTTCGCCCAGCGTAGAAAAACAGTTTTGAACTCGCTTTCTTCGTCACTTTCTCTTGACAAGACGGCTGTGCGTGCTATACTGGAGTCAGCGGGGGTCGATCCGACCGCCCGTGCCGAGAGACTGACTCTCGGGGATTTTGCCGCTATTGCCGACGCTGTTTACGAAAAGGAGTAACAGATGGAAAAGAAGAATTTCACCGTATTGATCATCCTGATCGCTCTGCTCGCCGTCAGCATCCTGCTGATGAGCATTTCCCTGTTGCTGTCCGAGCGCGTGTTCGGTCAGGTATCCAGCTACATCGCCATCGCCTGCGTCGTGGTGACTCTCGTCGGCGTGGTGATCATCATCCGCAACAACCGCCGCCGTAAGGACGACGATGACCTCGACGAGTGATATATTAGATCGGAGCATCAACTCCCTTTACCGAAGGGACTTGTACTCTCAAACGATATTTCCGCAACACCGCTTTCGGGCGGTGTTTTTTATGTAATACTAAGTATCATTAAAACACTTTAACATTTATTGCGATGCGTCGTCGCTCGCCGTTCTCGGTAAGCGTATCCGGTAGGTACGCTTTGACCTCGAGTGGCGGCTCCTCCTTTCCCCACCGCGCAGGGGCGCGTCGGGGACCCCTATAACACATAGCGGTGTTGTCGTCCTTGACATACGCCAGTATGCCTGCGTCCTCCGCCTTGCTCTGCGAAATTTCTCGCTAACAAATTTGTTAAAGCGTTTAATGGATACTTAGTATAAAAATCTCCCCCGAATCGATCGGGGGAGAGAACTCAGTTACAGCTTGCCTGCAAAGATCAGCATGACCAGCACCAGCGTGATGACCAGTATCGCCGATATACAGACCATCAGTATGGTATTGACGCGCTTCTTCTCGCCGTCGTTGCTCTCGCGGTCGGGGATGAGGTGCGATTTCCTCAGTGCGGTGACCACGCCCTTGTACAGGAAGAGGATCAGCGCGGAGTTCAGCGCCGCCTTGAGCAGGTTGAAGGGGATCAGCAGCGGCAGGAACATCTCGAGCACCGCTTCCCGCGTTGCGCCCATGAAGATCGGGGTCATGATGTAGTTCCACAGCAGCATGATGACCAGCATCGACAGCGAGCCCGCTACCAGTCCGATGATCGCGCGCGAGAGGGTCTTTTTACGGTAATAGATGACTGTGCTCACGCCGACGAACACGCCCGAGGCGAGGAAGTTCATCAGCAGTCCGATCCATCCGGTGGTGCTGACGGTGATCATCTCGATCAAACAGACGATCAGCGACATGAGGATGCCCGCGATGGGTCCGAAGATGAAGCCGCCGATGGTGAGGATGACGTCCTTGGGCTCGTAGGTCAGAAAGCCCCCGATCCCCGGTATCCTGAGGAAGGCGTCCGCCGCAACCGCCAGCGCGACCAGCATCGCCATCGAGAGCAGCGTTCTGAGGTTTTGGCTTGATTTGGTGTTCATGATTACTCCTTTGCACATAGATGTGCAAGACATGATGTTGGATTTGAATAAGCAAGAAATCGCGCTGCGCGCATTTCGCATTGCCATCGCTCGTTGCCTGAGCGGGCATACAAATCTTTTTGCTTTACGGAAACGAGTAGTTTCCTGAAGAAAAAGACTCCGCAGGTCGGGTACCTACGGAGCATGCTTACTCGATCATATCTTCTCTCATCCGGACTGATACCTTAAGCAACCGAGAATAAATCCGAACACGCTGTAAATGGCAATATTTCGGAATAATTCGGCTTATCAATCTTGGCAGGCGCCAGCCTGCCTGCACTTTCTGCACCGAATTCTTCTCGAAATCTTGCACATTTTCAGTCCTTCGGAGTTTTGCCGGAGCAGATTTTCGTCTGATCGCGGCAAAACCACAGCGAACCCTGACGGGTTCGCGAGGATTTTAACAAAGAGCGGGCGGAAATATGCCCGTCAAAACCGGGTTCGGATTTGTTCTCGGTTGCTTATGGTAAATACCGTCGGTTACGGAATCGCACCGTATCATGCCGCCTTCGACAGCGGCTCGCAGACTATACTGCCGGTTGGGACTTTCACCCTACCCCGAAGATTATTATATTAGTCAGCGCTAACCGCTGACACTATTATACTATCACCCAGTAGTGATGTTGTCAACAGTTTTCTCAAAAAATCAGACACTTCCATCAAATTCGGTTGAGATCGCCGCGTTGCGCGGTTGATGAACGCGCGACCCTTCATGATAAAAAAGCAGCGGACTGTTCGGCCCGCTGCATATTATTATACTCGATAGATCCTCTCGCCGATGTGGTAGGGTGTGTGCATTTCCGCGAGATAACGCTGGATCATCGTCGCGTCGGTCAGCTCGACCTCGCCGCTGTTGTCGACGTCGCCCAGCATCAGGGTGTTTTCGCTGATACCGGTCGGGATATCGACCTGATAACGCAGGATCGCGGTCGCGTCCGGTGAATCGACCTCACCGCTGCCGTCCGCGTCGCCCAGGTAATCAACGTGCTCATACTCACAGATGAAGAACGAGTTGAAGTAGCCGTAGTAGGAGTTGCGATACAGACTGCCGACGCACTTGTTCCACTTGCCCGCGTAGGCGGTGGTGTCGTAGTTCATCGGGTAGAGCATCGCGTAGTAGGAGCCGTTGTCCTCGGAACCGTACTTCGGGCTGTACCAGTTCATGTAGCTCGGGGGATCGTTGTTGACCCAGCCCCAGCGCTGCCATGTCGTGTCATAGTTCAGACCGATCCAGCAGTAGCCCTGACGGTCGCTGATCATATTGTACGCGAGCGTGTTCTCGTCCGCGTTGTTGATGACGATGAGGTGACCGCCCTTCTCTTCACAGAACGCCTTGGCGTCCGTCCAGCTCATGGTGTTGTCGTACAGCTCGTAGACATGGCCGTTCGACTCGACCGTCCTGACCGGCGTGTCGGAGATATCCTTCGTCCAGTGGGCGTAGAGCTTGATGTAGGGGGATTCGATGACGGTCTCGGGGGTGTATTCGTCGCCGCCGTCGGCAGAGGCGGTATACCAGCCGTCGAAGGTGTAGCCCGCGCGGGTGGGAGTCGGCAGAGAGCCGAGCTTCTGACCGATCGGATAGGTCTTGGGCTCAAACGCCATGGTGCCTCTCTCGGGGACGACGTTGGTGTTCGCGCCGTCGGCGAGGCTCAGCGAGTTGAGGTAGTAGGTACCTGCCTTGTCGAAGTACGGGTGCAGCGCAGAGCCGTAGAACGGCGTCTTGTTCAGGGTGACGGTGTAGACCTTCCAGTTCTTTGAAAGGGTGACGGACTCGTACTTGTTGCAGTAGCCCCAGCGAATGTACATCTTCGCGCCGTCTACGGAGGACTTCGCGACGAAGCGCAGGGTCATGCGCTTGTTGTCGCCCATGGGGCTGACCTGACTGTAGCCGTCGCTGTAGCCGTAGTTCGTCGAGGTGACCATCGCGAGATCCTTGCCGGATTTACCCGCCGCGGTTGCGACGACCTTCAGCGAATTCTGGTTGTTCAGGCGCTCTTTGCTGTCGACCGACAGGGTGTAGGTCGCGGGATCGCGGGAGACGATGTAGTTGCTGTAGTTGCTCTGCAGGTCGGAGCCCAAGAGATAGTTGTAGCCGCTGTAGTTGTCGAGAAATTCGACGGTCGCTTCATCCGGTACCCACTGGGTGTAGAAGGTGAACCCGGTCGGGTCGTAGTTGTCCTCGAGCCAGTCTTTATTCAGGTTGAAGGTCTCGCCGACGGCATAGACCTTGTAGTGATAGTTGTTGTTGCGGATATCCTGGAGGGACTGCCAGCCCGCATCGGTGGTGTACCACTTGTTGTCGCGCGCGCGAAGGACGTTGTAGCCCGCGCTGTGCCAGCCCTCACGGGTGAAGCTGTTGCCGCGGATGGTGAAATCGGTGCCGCTGTTGACGGTCTCGCTGTCCATGCTGCCGCTGCCGCCGTTCGGGTCATAGCTGATCGTGTGCTTGTTCTCCCATTGGGCGTAGAAGGTGAACATCGTGGAGGTGCTGATATCGTCCAGCCACGCCTTGCCCAGCGTATACTTGCCGCCCTCGGGATAGATCTTGTAGTGATAGCCGTTAGCCTCGATATCGGACTTGTACTGCCATCCCGCGTCCTCGGTGTACCACTTGTTGTCGTAGGAACGCAGGACGGTGAAGCCCGCGAAGGTATAGCCGCTGCGGGTGAAGTTGTTGGCGCCGAGGGTGAAGCTCTGTCCCGGAGCGACGGACTGACCGCTCATCGAGCCGGTGCCGCCGTTTGAGTCATAGTTGACCAGATGCACGACGTCGCCGCCGATGAGGTTGTTGCCCGGCAGGTGGATCTTATACGAGAAGCGGCGGGAGATCTCGGCGTTGGAGTAGAAGCCGTCCCAGCGCACCTGATTATACACGCCGGTGCCGTTGCCGTCGGTGAAGTAAACGCCCTCGGCGGTGATCTTCGTGAGGAAGATGGAGTGGGAGTCGCCGTCGATACGCACCCAGTCACCCGCGTTGAGCACGCTCATGTCGTAGCTCTTGTATTTGCTGTACAGACCTTCGTTATAGAACTGAGCGTCGAAAACCTCGCGCATGATCTGGCAGGCGTACGCCCAGCAGGTCCACGCCTTGGCGTAGCCGTCCTCATAGTAGACGCCCTCCCAGATACTGCCGTGGACATATTTCGCGCGTGCCGCGGCGAGCTTAGCCTGGAACTCCGCCTCGGTGCGCAGCTTATAGCCGGTGGGCGCGAGCTCGTCGGCGGCAGCGCCGGTCGATGCGTCCTCCGTCTCAGCCGCGAAAGCTGCGAAGGGCAGGGAGCCTAATAACAGAAATATACATAAAAGAACAGGTAACAGTCGTTTCATATCGCTCTTCCTTATTCGTTATGGTGGATTCTCATTACTTCTTGATATAGTGTATCAATTGGCTATATTATAGCAAATATTGTATTCAAAGTCCATTAACTGAATATGAACATTTGCGCATGAATCTCGCGCTTGTTTCGTCGAAATGTACCAAATACCACCATAATTTTTGTGAAGGAGCACAAAAAAGGACGCGGTTTTCCCGCACCCTTTTAAGACGTATCAAGGTTGATTTACCCCGCGTAAATCAGTTTTACGATTGATTCGATATGGCTCGATTGCTCCAGATTGATGTCAAGTGCGTAGCCAAATTCGCGTTCGTTCGCGGGAATTTATCAAAGCGTGTTTTTGCCGTAAAACACACCGGTTTTTATCCTTGTACGTTCTCGGAAACAGGTCAAAGACCTTGCCCCTACTTATAATATGCAAACACACAGATTTGCCGACCGCTTCAAGACTTCGCTCTGACGGAACAAGTCTGAAACCCCATCGCCTCAACATTAGAATCCTTATACATCAGGTTTTTCTCCAAATTCGAATCTTGCCTTTCCTGCTGCAATAGCAGCAACCGCAACTTCTTCTTCCGTCTTATCAGGAACAACCCATAAGCCCTTTACGAATCTGGAATAGTACTCATCCTCTATAAGCTACTTGGGCGCTTGAATGTGATAATGGTCAGGATACTTTTCAGACGGCCACTCCCAGACATATTCCAGTATTCCAAAGAACTCTCCAATGCGTATGGCGCATAAATTCGGCGACCCAATAAGGACTGAGTACTTTATATTCTCATTATCAAGTCTGCGACAGAATTCTTCGCACTTTTTTATTTCGTCCAAATTCAACGGTTTGCCTTTGATCTCGAACCACCTATTCAAGCTTGGAATATAAAAGTCCGGTAGATATCTGGTTCCATCCATTTCAAAGCCTTCGATCTCATATTCATAAGTCAGGCCGATAGCATTGAAAAAGACTGCCCATCGTGCTTCAAGCCGACTGCGAAATCTGTGTCCATCATAGTCATTTTATAATCCTCCATGTCTTGATATCTATTACGCGACTATATCGGTTGCTACAATGCATCGTTTCACCTTTTCACCTCCATTAGTGTCTCCCTTACTACCGATGATGGCAGTGTGGGAGCCTTTATGTCTTTCCTTATTTACTACTTGTTAACCATTCTTCTCTTGTAATACAGGTAATATGCTCTGTCCGCAACAATCCCTCTATGGCACAAGGAACGTTTTCTTTCGTGTGATGATACCGGAAGCCACATTTTTCCTGAACGCGTTTTGATTTTTCATTTCCATCAAAATACCCGCACCACATTTTTTCAAGACTCAAGTCTTCAAAGCCATATCTCATAAGCTCCCGGACTGCTTCTGGTATAAGCCCTTGTCCCCAGTATGGAACCCCGATCCAGTATCCGATTTTACCCTCTGTATCAGGAAGACCTATATTGCTTGCTTTGCCGAGCATCAGGCCGATACTGCCAACCGGAAGACCTGTTGTTTTAAGTACCACAGCATATGTTTCCGGCGCAGACAAGACTGTTTTTATGATCTCTCTACTATTTTCAACACTGGTATGCGCTGCCCAGCCCGCTATCGGTCCAACCTGTGGATCTTGTGCGTATCTATAACATTCCTCAGCATCTGCTTCCTCCCATGGACGCAGAATGAGCCTTTCTGTTTCGAACGTCATCTTTTATTCTCTCTTTCTTGGCTCCCCGCCGCCGATGATGGCAGTGTGGGAGCTTTGGTGTGTCAGTTAGTTACC
>CAMVDB010000058.1 GCA_947166135.1 uncultured Clostridia bacterium
TGACGGCGTGGCTCTTGATGGTGATGCCGCGCTCGCGCTCGAGCTCCATATCGTCAAGCAGCTGATCCTCCATATCGCGTACCGCAACAGACTGGGTCTGCTCGAGGATACGGTCGGCAAGGGTGGACTTACCGTGGTCGATATGCGCGACGATGGAGAAGTTGCGGATCTTATCTTGTTCAAATGACATATTATCACCTAATATCATGTAAAATGGTATCGCTGAGATCGTTGATGCATGAGATCACACATTTTTCGATCATACAACATACCAATCTATATCATAACATAAAACCCTCGCTTTGGCAAGACAACCGACGGAATCTCCGTAAATTAACGGCTGAAAACAGAGAAATTTCGTTTTTATGAAAAAATCTTGAAATTAGGTATTGAAATTTTCACAAACTTATGTTATGATATATAAGCTGTTTCGGATAACAGTACAGCAGGAATGCTGGTGTAGCTCAGAAGGTAGAGCGCATCCTTGGTAAGGATGAGGTCACCAGTTCAAATCTGGTCATCAGCTCCATGTAAAAAGGACGTCCCAAGAGGGCGTCCTTTTTGCATAGCTGTAGGAACAGATTTGACGATCAAGGGGACCCCGCGAAGATGAAATCTTCGTGGGGAGAGGAGGAGTCGCGACGCGAGGACAGGCAAACCAACCGGATTTGCCTAACGAGCACAGCGAACGACGACGAGGTCATCAGCTCCATAAAAAACGTACTTCCCACGAGAGGCTCCCTTTGGGAAAGGGAGCTGTCACCGAACGGTGACTGAGGAATTGTATCTATCGACCGAGCATCAGCGAGATACATTTTTCTTAACTTAATGACATTACCGGAAATCTCCCGGATTTTTGGGGGAAGAAACAGCAGCTTTATCAATATTTTCGGGCTGTCGCATGGTGTTTGCGGCAGCCCGTCTTTTGTTCGGGAGGTCATGAGAGAGGAACAGCGTCGGTCACGGCGAGGGAGCCGTCCTTCACGGTGAAGCGGATGTCATAGCCGCCGTAGCTAAAGCCGTAGACGCGGTCGGGGTCGTGCTGATAGCCCGGTCGCGGGTCGTAGGATAAGGCTTCTTCCAGCGCACGGAGCTGTTCGGCGGTGAACAGCTCCCTGATCTTTTCGGGGATGGTGACAGAAAGCGTCGGGGCGTTCTGAGGCCCGTAAGCGCCTGTCCTTGCCTGCGGTTCGCTGTCGGCGAAGGGGAGATAGGGCTTGATATCGAGGATGGCGGTGCCGTTCATCAGATCGGCGCCCGCAACGGTCAGCACAGTGCCTCTGTCGGCGGTTTGCTCCAGGGAGATCAGCTTCACGCGGGTGAGTCCGATCGGGTTCGGACGGTTCGGCGAGCGGGTCGCAAAAACCCCCATGCGCTTGTTGCCGCCGAGCTTCGGCGGGCGTACGGTGGGCGACCACGCGCGCTTGCCCATCGGCTCGAACGCCCAGATCAGCCACAGATCGGAGAATTCCTCGATCCCGCGGAACGCCTCGGGGTCGCGGTAGGGTTCCTCCATCACGATCTGTGAGATCAGGTGCTCGGACATCCCGCTCTGGCGCGGGAGCCCGAACTTGGTCGGAAAGTCATTATAAATGGTTGCGATCGGTTTGTAGTTCATAGCGCTATCCTTTATTTATTGGCGAAGTCAAGGGAGTAAAAGCCGAAGCGGGGGAACGCCGCTTCATCGGCGATCGCGATCAGCAGCGTGCCGTCAACAGCGGGGAAGCCCTCTGCTTCGATCAGGCAGACGCTCTCGTGATCCAGGCTCCATTCGGAGGTCAGGCGGGTCACGCGGGCGGCGGTGCATCGTTCGCTCAGGCGGTTGTAGACGCCCAGCATCCAGAGGTTCTCGATATCATAGCCGTAGATTGACTCGCGCTTCACGCCCGATACCTCGTGCCGGAGCGCGTCATGGGGGAGAGGCTTGCGGAACCACAGGCTGAGGCTCTCGTCGCCGACGGCACTGAGGCAGGAACAGCGGAAGATGCCCTCTCCGGTGCGGTATTCGCGGTCGGAAAAAATATCCATCGAGTCACAGAAGGCGCGAAGGGCGTCGACCTCGCCCTGAGAAAAGCCCTCGAACAGCGGAAGATCATCGGTCTTATCCATGCTGCTCAGCGCTTCGGCACGGGCGATACAGGCGTGGTAGTCATGCAGGCTGATCCCGCCCTTGTCGAGCTCCGAGAGCAGACGTCTGTTGAAATCCTCAAAGCCTAAAGCGCGGCTGTCGGAGAGGTCAAAGCTGCGCTCGTGCTCGGGATAACGGTGGTAGTAGCGGCAGGTCAGCGCGCCGTGATCCTCGCCGTAGACGGAATATGCCTCGTAGATGTCGTTGCGCTCGCGGCGCTCGATCCCGCCGCGTACCTGCGAACGACAGTATTCGATGAAGCTGTCCTGCGGCTTTTCGGGCTGTTCGGATCGATGCGCTTCGATTTCGGGCTCAGGCTCAGGCAGCGGCTGAGGGGCATGCGGGAGCGGCTTGCCCTTGGATGAATAGAAAAACTGAAACGGATTTTTCATGGCTTTTCCTCTTGGTGTTGATACTGAGTCCATCTTACGGCAAGCGGCTTATTTTGTCAAGGGCGCGTGCGCCTTAGTACGCCATACTGTTATGTGTGGTTATGATCCCGCGTTTTTCGATCACCGCCTCTTGATATGATCCATTCTAAAGAGTAGAAATATCGGTTGACAAGCGGTGACCCCTGTGTTATACTAATTTGCGAATCATTCGCAAATTGGAGGCGCAAAAGCGTGTCAAAATATATGACGAAACAGCGTAAGCTCCTGATCGATTACCTTGCGCGGCATACCGACGAGAGTATCTCGGCGGGACAGATCGCCGAGGCGCTCGCGGATACGATCAGTAAGAGCGCCGTTTATCGCAACCTTGCCGATATGGAGGCGGAGGGAAAGCTCCGCCGTGTCGTCGGGGGCAATACCCGCGAGGTCGTGTACCAGTACAGCGGCGGTCACAGCTGCGAGGGCTGTCTGCACCTGAGCTGTAAGAAATGCGGCAAGACCATCCACATGAAGAAGCAGCTCGCCGACAGGCTGGTCGACAGTGTAGCTGCGAACGACAATTTTTCGATCGACAAGAGCGAGACCGTGATCTACGGCGTCTGCGCTTCATGTCAGAATACCTGATATTATGAGAAGACTTAAAAACTACGCGGCAGCAGCGCTGGCTTTTATTGTGATATGTGTGATCCTGCTGAGTGTAGCGGCGGTCGTGCTGGAGGCGACGCACGATTGCGAAGGCGCAGAGTGTCCGGTGTGTGAGTTCAGTCACCCTATACATTACGCCGGTGACCGAAAAGGTAAGACTGAGGAATTGATCCCTTTTCTTTGACCGGATCTATGACTGATTAATTCAAGAATAGAGGTAAACTATGTTAAAAAAAATCATGGCTGTTATACTCAGCCTTTTCATAACGGCTTCCCTTTTATCGGCATGTGCCGGCAATAACGCCGACAAAGCGACCGGATCCGATAACGGTTCTACAGCCGATCAGAACGGGAAGATCAAGGTTGTGACGACGGTGTTCCCGCTGTATGACTGGGTGCGTGAGGTCGCGCGGGATGACGCCGACCTGAGCGTCGACCTGCTGCTCGACAACGGCGTCGACCTGCACAGCTACCAGCCGACCGCCAAGGATATCATGGATATCTCCGACTGCGACCTGTTCGTCTACGTCGGCGGCGAGTCAGATAAGTGGGTCGAAGATGTATTAAAGCAGGCAAATAACAAGAAGATGATCGTGCTCGACCTGATGGAGATCCTCGGCGATAAGGCGAAGGTTGAGGAGCTCAAGGAAGGTATGCAGGAGCATGAGCACGAAGAAGGCGAGGAGGAGCATGAAGACGAGCCCGAGTACGACGAGCATGTCTGGCTCTCGCTGAAGAATGCCGTGACCTTCACCGAGAAGATCGCCGAGGCGCTCGGTAAGGTCGATACACAGCACGCGGGTTCCTTCTCCGAGAACGCCGCGGCGTATACGGAGAAGCTCTCGGCGCTGGATAAGGCGTATCAGCAGGCGGTCGATGACGCAAAGGTCAAGACCCTGCTGTTCGGCGACCGCTTCCCGTTCCGCTATCTGACGGACGATTACGGGCTGGATTACTACGCCGCCTTCGTCGGCTGTTCGGCGGAAACCGAGGCGAGCTTCGAGACCGTCACCTTCCTTTCGGGCAAGGTCGACGAGCTGGGACTTAAGTCGATCATGCAGATTGAGACCTCCGACGGCTCGATCGCTCAGACGATCAGGGACAACACCAAGACGAAGGATCAACAGATCCTGACCCTCAACTCCCTGCAGAGCAGTACTGCTGAGGATATCAAGTCCGGCACGACCTACCTCGGCGTGATGACAGAGAACCTCGAAGTGCTGAAAAAGGCACTCTGACAGATAAACCATCGATTCGGAAGGTTAGTATATGAAGCAATTGGAATGTGAAAATCTCACCCTCGGCTACGGCTCGCAGGTCGTCCTGACCGGTCTGAGCTTCGAGGTGAACGAGGGCGATTACCTGTGTATCGTTGGCGAGAACGGCTCCGGTAAGACCACGCTGATGAAAACGGTGCTCGGGCTGACCAAGCCGCTCGACGGCAGTATCCGCTATGGCGAGGGGCTCAGCGCCCGCGACATCGGCTGGCTGCCGCAGCAGACCGACGTCCAGCGCGACTTCCCCGCCTCGGTACAGGAGATCGTGATCTCGGGTACGCTGGGCAGAGGGGGCTTCCGCCCCTTCTACAGCAAGGCGGACAAGGCGCTCGCCGAGAGTGCGATGGCGCGCATGAATATCACCGGACTCAAAAAGCGCTGTTACCGCGAGCTTTCGGGCGGTCAGCAGCAGCGCGTGCTGCTGGCGCGGGCGCTTTGCGCAACGCGGAAGATTCTGCTCCTTGATGAGCCTGTAGCGGGTCTCGACCCCAAGGTCACCGCTGATATGTACGAGCTGATCGACAGCCTGAACAAGGACGACGGCGTAACGGTCATCATGATCTCTCACGATGTTGATAAGGCTTTACAGTACGCCTCGCATATCCTGCATATCGGCAGTGAGCTTTTCTTCGGCACGCGGGACGAGTATCGCATATATGAGGCAGATAAGGCGAAGGGAGGCGACGGCAGATGAGCGAGCTGTTCACGACCCTCGGGTCGTATCTCGAGCGTCCCTTCGTGGTCAACGCGCTGATCGTCGGCGTACTGATCGCGCTGTGTTCGTCGTTGTTGGGCGTGACGCTGGTATTGAAGCGCTATTCCTTCATCGGCGACGGTCTGTCGCACGTTGCGTTCGGTGCGATGGCGGTCGCCGCCGTAGTCGGACTGACCAACGATATGCCGCTGGTGCTGGGTATCACGGTAGTGTGTGCCGTACTGCTCCTTCGCGTGGGCAAGAACGCCAAGATCAAGGGCGACGCCGCGATCGCGATGATCTCGGTCGGAGCGCTGGCGATCGGCTACCTGCTGATGAATATTTTCGGAACGGGCTCGTCGAACCTTTCGGGCGACGTATGCTCCACTCTGTTCGGCTCCACCTCCATCCTCACGCTGAGTACCTTTGACGTGTGGATGTGCGTGATCCTGTCGGTCATCGTGGTGCTGTTCTTTGTCCTGTTCTATAATAAGATCTTTTCGGTCACCTTTGACGAGAGCTTTGCGCAGGCGACGGGTCAGCGCGCGGGGCTGTATAACCTCTTGATCGCGATCGTGATCGCGGTGATCATCGTGGTCGCCATGCAGCTGGTCGGTTCTCTCCTGATCTCGGCGCTGGTGATCTTTCCCGCGCTGTCGGCGATGCGCGTGTTCAAAAGCTTCAAGGGCGTGACCGTCTGTGCGGCGATCGTATCGGTCGTGTGCGCGCTGATTGGGCTTTTGACCTCGATATTAGCGGGTACGCCCGTCGGTTCGACCATCGTAGCCGTGGATATCGTTGTTTTCATTATCTTCTCGGTCATCGGGAAGCTTACGGGAGGTAAAGCATGAGAAAATTTACTTGTATATTGACAGCGGTATTGATGCTCGTATCGCTCGCCGCGTGCGGCAACAGCGCAAAGCCCGCGAATGACGCGACAGCGGCTGTATCGGAGACGCAGGCGGCTGATCCTGCTACGGAATCCGCTCAGACTGCCGTACCCTCCGCCGACGGCGTAGACATCGACCTGACCGCCATGAGCGGCACGATGGTCTATTCCGAGGTGCTGAATATGCAGCAGAAGCCCGACGAGTACTACGGCAAGATCGTGAGGATGAAGGGTCCGTTCAACGTGACCGAGGCGGAGAGCAACCGTTACTTCGCCTGCGTTGTAAAAGACGCGACAGCATGCTGTGCGACGGGTATCGAGTTTGAGTGGGCGGGTGATCACAGCTACCCCGAGGATTATCCCAAGCCCGATACCGAGATCACCGTCACCGGCGAATTTACTACCTATACCGAGGGCAACAGCAAATACCTGCAATTAAAGAACGCCGAGGTACAGTTCTGATCTGATTATACTTGCAATCGCTTTATGAATAGCATATAATAGGTTTACCGAGTCGGTCGCATAGATCGGCTTACAAAACAATAAAGGAGAATCAGTATGTACGAGCAACCCTTTAACCCGTACCAGCAGAATGTAACTGCCGTGAAGGATTATTTCAAGAACGGCCGCGTCCTGACGATGG
The DNA here is from genome assembly GCA_947166135.1 of uncultured Clostridia bacterium. GTDB lineage: Bacteria > Bacillota > Clostridia > Oscillospirales > Acutalibacteraceae > Ruminococcoides. The sequence goes on from CAMVDB010000058.1 coordinate 6,669, forward strand.
GTATCCTGTATATCGTGAGTTTAGTGCTGAATCTGGTGAGTACTATCTTCATGATGAATAATTCGGGAATGATTTTCAACTATGCCATGAATCTGTTCTCTCAGATAAATCCTCAGCTGTATGAACAGATCAACTCACAGATAGGCGCGGCACAGCTCGAAAGCATGGCTTCATCTGCTTCGGGATCGATCTTCACCATTGCCTATTCCTGCATCATTACCGGTCTGTTTATTGCCGCTTACCTGATCATCTATTTCAAGAGCCGCAACAATGACCCGAACAGCACCCCTCGCGCGGGTTTTACGATCCTGCAGGTTTTTGCTGTACTTTCGTTGATCGGAATGATCCTTGCTACGCTGATAGTGATCGTCGCTGTGATCGGCGTCTTTGCGTTAGGTGAATTGCTGGTGCAGCAGGGATCGACTACAGCGGTGTTGCCTGACGGTACTACGGTTGACGCTCGCAATATTATGACCATCCTGTCCGTCGTTATGCTGGTGATCGGAGCGCTCGCGATCTTCTTCGGTCTGTTCACCACGATCAACCGCGTGCGCTATATTGGCTCCGTCAAGAAGAGCCTGACTACCGTTGAGCTCCAAAGCAAGGGCGCGAAGCCCTACGGCGTGATGTGCATTATCTTCGGCGTGTTCTCGGCGCTCGGCGTGCTCGGCAGCATTGTCGGCATTTTCGGCGCGGGTCCCCTCATGCCGCTTATGCTCATCAATTTTCTCTCCGGTCTGATCTCGACGATCATGCTCTTTGTCGAGGGCAGTATCGCGACAGGGTACAAGAAGCATATCGACAACTATCTGTACGGCTACAACAACACGCCCTACGGCGGTGTGCAGGATCCTTCGTATGTCGTCCCGATCGCGGATAACGGCTCGAATCCCTATGCGCCTCCCGTTCAGCAGTATAACAATGACTACGCGGATTATAACGTCCCTCAGCAGCCGACGCCGAACTATGATCCGTCCTACGTTGTTCCCGCTGACGATCAGCAGACTTATCGTGACAGCTACGAACAGGCCGTCGGTACACAGCAGAAAACCTGCCCCAACTGCGGCGCTCCCGTAGGGGATTATCCCTTCTGTGATAACTGCGGCACCAAGCTGTAATACTGCTATCCGAAAAACGAAAGCCGACCCGTTTGGGTCGGCTTTATTGTTTGTAAATCGGTTTGTAATCTCCGCCGTTGAACGGGATCGGCGCAGCGTTATGCTGCTTACAACTCTACGTTGAAGAGGTTGCGCATGTGGTTGATCAGGTCGGCGCTGTTGGCATTGATCAGCGAGGCTTCGTTGATACCGCTGAGGCGCTTCAGCTCGCTCTCGGCACGGGAGCCCGACTCGAGGTTGTAGCCGATGGTGTAGACGGGTACCTTCAGTCCGCCGACGATCGGCGCGACGCGATCGAGCTTGTAGCCGCGGTTCTGGTCGCCGTCGGACAGCACGAACAGCATCAGCTTTGCGCCCGGGACTTCCTCCTGCTTCTCGAGCATCATCTTGAGGGCGATCAGTACGGCGTCGTAAGTCGCGGTGCTGCCCTCGATATCCAGCGCTTTGACCGCGCCGGAGAAGTAGGCGCGCTGTTCATCATCGAACTTGTCGATCGGCAGGTTGATATGGACGTTGTCGGCGTAGGACACCAGACCGATGTAGTTGTCGGACTTGATGTAGGACGAGGTGGAGAGCAGTGATTCCTTGAGTGCATTGATGGGCGAGCCCGCCATGCTGCCGGATATATCGGCGACGAATACCGCGATGATCGGCTGACCGCCGTCCTTGCTCTGTTTCCAGATGCGCTGTGCGGCGAGGTAGCCCGCGCCGTCGAGACCGCTGTCCTGGCTCTTGTACTCGTTGTGGAGGTTGAAGCCCTTCTGGTCGGCGAGCTTCTGAGACTCGTCGTTCATGCAGAATTCGGCGAAGAGCTCAGCCGCCTCACGCTTCTCTGAGGACACATGCTCGAAGGTATACAGCGGGTGATCGTGACGGATGCCCGCCGGGGTATAGACGTAGTTCCTCAGCTCGGGGGTGTTATGGTACGCCTGCTCCTCCATGACCATCGCCTTGATGATGCCCTTGCTCGCCTGGTCGCGGAGCACACCTGTGGTATAGGCGACGGGCGGGGACTGCTTCTGGTACTCGAGCAGCTCCTTCTGCGCCTGTTCGGAGAGCGGATCGCTGCTGTCGAAGGCGTGGAGCATCGCGGTGAGGATGTTCAGTCCCGTCGAGGAGGTGTAGGGGTTGGTATAGGCGAAGGTCAGGTCGCCTGCGATCGACGCCTCGAGGACGTTCGTCAGCGTGACGTCGCCGTACTTCTCGGTGAAGGTTTTGTAGGTGTTCTTCTCCATCAGGATACCCGCGGTGTTGCCGGCGATACGGTCGGCGAGGGTAATTGTCTTGACGCCCTTCGCGTCGAGCATCTTGCCCCATGCGTCGGAGCTGGGCGCGTAAACGTCGGGACGGTAGTCGCTGTCGGTCATGTAGGTCAGTACCTCGCCGGAGGTGATCTTGCGCACGGTGACGCTGACCGACCTGCCGGAGACGGTGTAGCCCGCCTTGTTGAACCGTTCGGCGACGATGTTCATCCAGTCGTCGGGTGCGGCGGAGCTGAATTCGGTCGCCGCGGCGATCTCGATGTCGATATCGCCGTTGCCCTGTACCGTGATGGGGAAGGTGGAGATATCCGCCAGCTGAGCGGCGGCGGTATTGTCGTCATAGATGTCCAGACGGGGCTTGATGGTATCGGTGTGGATCTGATCGTAGAACGCGTTCAGCTCTTTGATCGCCTCGTCGTGGGAATAGACCTTTTCGGTGCCCTTATCGGGCGAAGTACAGCCGGTGATGATGCAAGTAAGCATCACGATCAGCAGTACGGCAGAAAGAATCCTCTTAAAGGTTGTCATTACTTTCCTCCCATAGAATCCTTCATGATTTTCAACCAGGCGTCGAGCTCTCGTCTGTCGCTGACGCCGTTGCGGTTGTAGTTGTTGATATATGCGACGGAATATTTGAGCAGGGTATCGACGGCTTTCAGCTCCTCCGCGTTATCGGAGAGAGAGCTCTCGATGATCCCGCGATCCAGCGCTTCTTCCCCCTCGCCCGAGTGCTCTACGAGGATACAGCAGTTGATGATATTGCGGAAGTTGCGGCACATGCGCTGTTCGCTGCCGTCGATGACCTCGATGGTGTCCTCCAGATAGATCGCCTCGTTCGCGTCCAGCAGGCTCTTGTGGCGCGCCTGATAGCTGTCGATGGTGTCCATCTGTATGAGGCAGCGGTCGATCAGCCCGCTTAGCGCGGGATTGTTGCGCCGCAGCTGCTCGAAGCGCATCCGCGTCTTCTCGGGGTTGAGGCTGTCCTTGGCGTACTCGGTGAACTGCTCCTGATCCTGACGGCGGAAGTCCTCCAGCCTGCGGACGGTGGATTTTTCCTCGGCGGAGTAACGGATGCCCTTGTACGCGCCCAGTGCGATCGAAGCGGCGCCTACGCCCGCGGTGATGAATGATATCGTCGTCAACGTGGACAGGGTACGGATCCCCAGCGCGACGATCATCGCGGAGGATGCGGCAGACAGGATCCCCGCGCCGGCAAGTCCCAGCGCGGCAAGGATGATCCCAAATATCAGCAGTCCTTTACCCTTTTTCAATGTTATCCCTCTCTGTTTAGTGATTAGTGCGGTTTATGGCGTATTCGTTATATCGTATCTCCCGCCGGTCGATCGGTTCCCGCAATCCCTCAGTCGCCGTTCGGCGACAGCTCTCCGGTGTATGGATTCCGTAA
>CAMVDB010000059.1 GCA_947166135.1 uncultured Clostridia bacterium
CCGTTATCGACGCAGCGCCTGATCCAGCCGATCGCCTCCATGCCGGTGTCCTCACGTCCGCCCTTTGCGTAAACGCGGAACATGCCGTCCTGACGCTTTACGTCGGCGGAGATGACCACGCACTGGTCGCCGTAGCGCTTCGCCGCCTCATAGATCAGATCGGGGTTGCGGATCGCGCCGCTGTTCACGCTGACCTTGTCCGCGCCGCATTTCAGCACACGGTCGAAGTCATCGACGGTATTGATGCCTCCGCCGACGGTAAGAGGGATGAACACCTTCTTCGCCGTCTCGGTCAGAATATCGGTGAACAACGCTCTGCCCTCAGCAGAAGCGGTAATATCATAGAAAACCAGCTCGTCCGCGCCGCAGGAGCTGTAGTACTGCGCGAGCTCTACGGGAGAAGCGACGTCGCTGAGTCCCCCGAAGTTCACGCCCTTGACGACCCTGCCGTTCTTGACGTCGAGGCAGGGAATGATACGCTTCGTGATCATTGTACCGCCTTCACCGCCTCTCTCAGGTCGATCGCGCCGGTATAGTACGCCTTGCCGATGATCGCGGCGTACATATCCATCTCGGCGAGCGCTTTGATGTCGTCCATCGAGCTCACGCCGCCCGACGCGGTGATATCCACGCTGTAACGGCGGGACAAGGTGCGGTAAAGGTGCAGGTTCGTACCCTGCATCGCGCCGTCCTTGCTGATATCGGTGCAGATAATCGTCTTGACGCCGATGCCCTGCATCTTCTCAAAGAACTCGTCGGCAGTGACCTCACTGCGCTCCAGCCAGCCCTTCACGGCGATGAAGCCGTCGCGGATATCGGCGCCTACGGCGATGCGCTCGCCGTACTTCTCGACAGCCTTTTTTAGGAACGCCTCATCCTTGATCGCGGCAGTACCGAGGATCACGCGATCGATACCCGCGGACAGATAGCGGTCGACGACCTCCATACTGCGGATACCGCCGCCGATCTCGCAGAACAAGCCCGCTTGTTTTTTTATTTCCAATACAGTATCTAAATTAGGTGTACCGCCGTCGCGGGCGCCCTCCAGGTCGACGATATGGATATGCTGTGCGCCGCACGCCTTGAAATCAAGCGCGATCTCGGCGGGGTTATCGCTGTAGACGGTCATTTGGTCGTAATCGCCCTTGTACAGGCGAACCGCCTTACCTCCCACGATGTCAATAGCAGGAAAAAGAATCATAAATCATATACCTCCTCAGAGGGAAACAATATAGTTAGGAGTCGTTAGAAGTTAGGAGTTAGGAATTAGGAATGAATGGCGGGCGCTGCCCGCACCCGATTTGTAATACATTTGATAGATATACACCGCCTGTAGTTCTTTATAAAGAGCCAAAGACATTTCTATCAGTAACCGTTATATCAATCAAAAAGCCGTCAGGCTTTCCCAAAACTCCTAACTCCTAATTCCTAATTCCTCATTAATTGTCAGATTTCACAGAACGCCTTGAGAATCTTCAAGCCTACGTCGCCGCTCTTTTCGGGGTGGAACTGGCAGCCGTAGACGTTGCCGCGCTCGATCGAGGCGGTCAGCTCGGCACTGTACTCCGCGACGGACGTCACGTCGTCGCAGTCAGCAGCATAGTAGGAGTGGACGAAGTAAACGCAGTCGCCATCCTTCAGATACTTAAAGAGCGGGCTCGGCTTCTTCACGATCAGGCGGTTCCAACCGATGTGCGGGATCTTCAGCCTGCTGTCGATCACGTCGGCGATCGGACGGACGCTGCCCTTGATCAGCCCGAGTCCCTCATGCTCGCCGTACTCGAAGCTTCTGTCGAGCAGCAGCTGCATGCCCAGACAAATGCCCATGATCGGCTTGCCCGAAGCGGCTTCACGCTTCACGACATCCGCCATGCCTGAGTCACGCAGCTTAGTCGCCGCGTCCTCAAAAGCGCCTACGCCCGGCAGGATCAGTCGGTCAGCGGCTGAGATCACCTTTTCATCAGCCGTTACAACAGCCTCTTCTCCGATCGCTCCGAAGGAGCTCTGCAGCGAGAAGAGATTGCCGACGCCGTAGTCGATAATGGCGATCATCACAGCACCCCCTTGGTAGAGGGGATCTCGTCCTTGAAGGCTTCGTCGATCGCGACCGCCTGCTTCATCGCGCGGGCGACACACTTGAAGGTGCCTTCGATGATATGATGGCTGTTCCTGCCCTCGAGCTGCTTTAGGTGCAGGGTCAGGTTTGCGTTGCGGGTGAAGCCGAGGAAGAATTCCTCCGTAAGCTCGGTGTCAAAGGTGCCGACCTTCTCGGTCGGGATATGCAGGTCATAGTTCAGATAGGCTCTGCCGGAGATATCGACAGCGGCGAGGATCAGCGTCTCATCCATCGGGAGGATGAAGCTGCCGTAGCGGATGATGCCGCGCTTGTCAGAAAGCGCCTGTTCGAACGCCTGACCCAGCGCGATACCGATATCCTCCACGCTGTGGTGGTCGTCGACGTAGGTGTCGCCGTTACAGGTCAGGGTCAGATCGAACCGACCGTGCTTAGCGAACAGGGTCAGCATGTGGTCGAGGAAGCCTACGCCGCTTTTGATCTCGCTCTTGCCGGTGCCGTCGAGGTTCAGGCTCAGGCGAATATCGGTCTCTTTGGTTGTTCTGATGATCTCGGCGGTTCTCATGCGTTCTCCTCCATTATTTCCTTGATCTTATCGAGCAGGATATCGAGCTGCTCGCGCGTGCCTACGGTGATACGGTTGTAGTCGCGTATACGCGCTTTCGTAAAGTGGCGGATCAGCACGCCGCGTTTTTTCAGTTCCAGATAGAGCTTCTCGCCGTCTAAATCCGGATGCTTCGCGAAAACGAAATTGCTGACCGAGGGGGTGTGGACAAAGCCGAGCTTCTCGAGCCGGTCGGTCAGATAAGCGCGGTTCTCAGCAATCGTTTCGCAGTTGCGGCGGCAGTAAGCGTCATCGAGCAGGGTGCCGATACCCGCCGCCTGGGTCATGCTGTTGATATTGTAGGGATTGGTGGAATACTTGATGGTATTCAGATCACGGATCAGCGAAGCGTTGCCGATCGCCATACCGAGTCGTCCGCCCGCCAGCGAGCGCGACTTCGAGAAGGTCTGGGTCACGATCAGATTCTCATACTTTTCGATCAGACCGACCGCGCTCTGTGCGCCGAAGTCGACATACGCCTCGTCAATGACGACGACGTTATCGGGATTCGACCGAAGTATCCGCTCGATCTCATCGAGCGTCAGCGCGATACCGGTCGGCGCGTTCGGATTCGCGATGAAGATCGTTCTTCCGATGCCGCAGTAATCGGCGATATTAATGGTAAAATCCTCTCTCAGAGGAATTTCGGTATACGGGATGTGATTCAGCTCCGCGAATACGGGATAGAAGCCGTAAGTGATGTCGGGGAAGGCGGCGGGATGCTGTTCATCACAGAACGCCATGAAGCAGAAGTTCAGCACATCGTCCGAACCGTTGGTGAAGATCACCTGATCGGTACCGATGCCGTAGAGCTTGCTGAATTCTCCGACGAGCTTCGTACACTCGGGGTCACAGTAGAGCTGCAGCCTTTCTGCCGCCCGGGCGGCATACGCCATCGCCTTTTCGGACGGCGGGAAGGGGCTCTCGTTGGTATTAAGCTTGACGTACTGCATGTCCTTCGGCTGTTCGCCGGGGGTATACGCCTCTAAGTTACTGTATTTCTGACTGAAAAAGCGGCTCATGCCTCATCCTCCAGTCGAATGACCGCGGACTTTGCGTGACCGGTCAAGCCCTCCTGACGTGCGAAATACGCCACGTCCTCGGCGACCTTCTTCAGCGCGTCGGCGGTGTAATAGGTATACTGGGTCTTTTTAACGAAATCATCCACAGACAGGGGGCTCGAAAACTTCGCCGTGCCGGAGGTAGGCAGGGTGTGGTTCGGACCCGCGAAGTAGTCGCCCAGCGCCTCGGGACAGCTCCGACCCATGAAGATCGAACCTGCGTGACGGATCTTATCGAGCCAGTCAAAGGGATTGTCCACGCACAGCTCAAGGTGCTCGGGAGCGATCTCGTTGGCGATATCGATGACGACGTTCAGGTTATCGGCGACGATGATCTTGCCGTTATTGTCGATGGAAGCGCGCGCGATCTCGGCGCGGTCGAGCAGCGGGATCTGGCGCTCGAGCTCAGCAGATACCGCCTCGGCGAGTTCCATAGAATCGGTGACCAGTACCGCACAGGCGAGCTTATCATGCTCCGCCTGGCTGAGCAGATCGGCGGCGACATAGCGTGGATTGCTCTTGCCGTCCGCAACGACCAGAATCTCGGAGGGGCCCGCGATCATGTCGATGGAAACCACGCCGAACACCTGCTTCTTTGCCTCGGCGACGAAGGCGTTGCCGGGGCCGACGATCTTATCCACCTTCGGCACGGATTCTGTACCGTAGGCGAGCGCGGCGATCGCCTGAGCGCCGCCGACCTTGAAGATCTTGTCTACGCCCGCGACGGACGCCGCCGCGAGGATCGCGGGATTCACCTTACCGTCAGCGGAGGGAGGGGTCACCATGACCACCTCGCGCACACCGGCGATCTTGGCGGGGATCGCGTCCATCAGCACGGTGCTGGGATAAGCCGCCGTACCGCCGGGCACATACAGACCCGCGCGATCGACGGGGATGACCTTCTGTCCGATGACGATACCGTCCTCATCGTTGATGATGAAGCTGCGGCGCACCTGCGCCTCATGGAACCTGCGGATGTTTTTCGCCGCACGCTCCAGGATGTCGATGAAGCGCGGCTCGACCAGCGATCGGGCTTCCGCGATCTCCTCCTTGGTCACAAGGAGAGAATCAAGCTGCGCCTTGTCGAAGCGGGCGGTATAGTCAAAGAGCGCCTTGTCGCCCTGCTCTCTGACGGTCTTGATAATATCGGTAACGATGCCCTCGACCGACGAGGTCGGCTCAAAGCGAGCGAAGATCTCATCGTAGGACAGCTCGTTGTAATTCAGTATTTTGATCATAGTAACCCTCCAACTTAAAAATGAGGAATCAGGAGTCCTGATTAACTTCCGTCTGTTCCTTCAGCTCCCGGCTCAACTTCATGATGCTGTCACCCTTGAACTGGTAACTGCTCTTGTTCGCGATCAGGCGCGCCGAGATCGGGACGATGCTCTCGACCACCTCGAGGTTGTTCTCCCTGAGGGTGGTGCCGGTCTCGACGATATCGACGATCACGTCGGTCAATCCTAAGATCGGCGCGATCTCGATCGAACCGTTCAGGTGGACGATGTCGATATCCCTGCCCTTGGAGGCGTAATGCTCCGCGGCGATATGGCTGAACTTCGTCGCCACACGCAGGGTACGGCGGGTATCATCCTCGAAGCCCTTGGGAGCGGCGACCGCCATGCGGCACTTGCCGAAGCCCAGATCGAGCAGCTCATACACGTCGGGCTGATACTCGAGCAGGATATCCTTGCCCGCTACGCCGATATCGGCAGCGCCGCGCTCGACATAGATCGCGACGTCGCTGGGCTTGACCCAGAAGTAGCGCACGCCGGCGTCGGGATTCTCAAAGATCAGCTTGCGGTTGTTCTCGCGGATTGAAGGACAGGGAAAGCCCGCCGCCTCGAACATCGCGTAGACCTTCTCGCCCAGCCTGCCCTTGGGCAGGGCGACATTGAGCATACGATCCTGCGGGATCTCGTCGGCATGGAGATCGACGCGCTCGAGCGTATCGAGGTAGACCGCGAAGCCGACCGCCTTGCTCTTTCGCTTCATACGGCACATCAGCTTGTCGTAGCGGCCGCCGGACAGCACGCTGTCGGGCACACCGCTCAGAAAGCCCTTGAAGATCACGCCGTTATAGTAACTCCGGTCGCTGACGACCGAGAAGTCGATTTGTATTTTACTCAGGAAATCACTGTCCTGCATCACGGAGAGCGCTTCCTTCAGCTCCATCGCCGCGTCCTCACAGTGAAGCTGCTCACAAAGGTCGGTCAGCTTCGGCAGTACCCTGTCGGGAGCGCCGCAAAGACCGATCAGCGCGATCAGCGGGTCGGCAGAGATCGGGGCGAGCCCGTTCTCCTCACACAGGGAGAGGATGCCGTGGACGTTCTTCTCGCTGACGCACTTGACGAGCTCATCCTGCAAGGATCGGCTGTCGGTGATCTGCATCAGCGCCGCGTCGAGGATATCGAGGCTCGATACATCCAGCACAAAGCTGCCGCCGATCAGGCTCAGGCTCTCGGCAGCGAGATACAGACTTTCGCCCACGAGGCGGCTGTCTACCTCGCCGATGCACTCCACACCGGCTTGCTTGAGCTCCTTATAGCCAACGCTGTCCTTCGATACGCGGTAGACGTTCTCGTCATAATACAGCTTGATGGTCTCGCCGTCCTTATGGTTCTTGATGATGCTGAGGGTAACGTCGGGCTTGAGCGCCTTGAGCTTACCGCCGATATCGTTGAAGGTGATGACCTGATCGGAGATCAGGAAGTCCTTGTTGCGGCTGTACAGATCGTAATCCTCGAACTTGCTCATCCGGTAATTATGGTAGCCGTGGCTGCTGTACAGACTCCTCAGTGAGAAGGTCAGCCGCTCGGTAAAGCTCAGTACGCGATCATCTATGTTCATATCTTACCTCTTCTATCACGAATGTAGGGGACGGCGCCTCGACGTCCCGCAGGCAGAACGCTCATGTTCTGCTCTCTGTTTTTTATGAAGCGCTTATCAGCAGTTTACCACTTTATCACGATGAAGTCAAGTGAACCGCCCCGTATAACGGTTATTGATCCACTTCTACTACGCCCTCAAAGACCGTTGCGGCAGGGCCTGTCATGACGACGGTATCGTCGGTATAGCGAATCACGAGATCGCCGCCGCGCAGGCGCACGGTGACGTCGGTATTCTTATGGCAGTAGCCGTTCAGACACGCGGCGACAACGGTCGCGCAGGCGCCGGTACCGCATGCCCAGGTCTCGCCCGAGCCGCGCTCCCATACGCGCATCTGCAGGGTATGGTTATTGATGACCCGGACGAACTCGGTGTTCACCCGGTCGGGGAATGCGGGATGCTTCTCAAAGCCGGGGCCGATCTTCTCGAGCTCGAGGGCGTCGACGTCCTTGACGAAGGTCACGCAGTGGGGATTGCCCATCGAAACAGCGGTGACGTGCCACTCGCGACCGTCGACGATCAGCGGCTTGTTGACCGCCTTACTGCCGCGGAAGTTCGCGGGGATCTCGGGCGGGTTGAGGATCGCGGCGCCCATATCGACGCAGGCGCTGACGACCCTGCCGTTCTCGACGGTCAGCTCCAGCGTCTTGACGCCGCTGAGGGTCTCGATGGTGACAGTCGTTTTATCGGCGGGAACCAGCCCTTTATCATACACGAACTTGCCTACGCAGCGGATGCCGTTGCCGCACATCCTGCCCTCGCTGCCGTCGGCGTTGAAGATACGCATCTTCGCGTCCGCGACCTCGGAGGGGCAGACGAGGATCACGCCGTCGCCGCCGATACCGGTACGGCGATCGGACAGAGCAATCGAAAGCGCCTCGGGATCGTCGACCTGCTGATCGAAGGTGCTGATATAGATATAGTCGTTTGAGATGCCGTGCATTTTGGTAAAGCGCAGTTCCATGATAATTCCTCTTTTTACATAATATTACACACTGTTTTATTATACACGTTATCAAGGATGAAGTCAATAATTCCGCGAGGGTTCAAACGGGTCAACAAGTCATAAACCAAGCCCAACAATGCATACGCTTTCTGTGTGAGTTTCACAAAGCTCATCGGCACGATATGGTTTTTTATTGACATTGAAACGTGAAATGGCTATACTTTAATCTGTAATACTATCATACAGAACACGAATCGGAGGTTCCTATGATCGACGTACCGGGCATCTTTGCCTCAAATGTATTCAACGATGAGAAGCTGCGCGAGCGGCTGCCTCACGACACCTATATCAGCTACCGCGAGAGCATCGACTCCGACCAGCCGCTGGATATCCATGTCGCCAACGCCGTTGCCGACGCGATGAAGGACTGGGCGATCGAGAAGGGCTGCACCCATTACACCCACTGGTTCCAGCCGATGACCGGCATCACCGCCGAGAAGCACGACAGCTTCCTGACCCCGATGGAGGACGGTCATGTGATGATGGAGTTCTCCGGTAAGGAGCTGATCAAGGGCGAGCCCGACGCGTCCTCTTTCCCGTCCGGCGGTATCCGCGCCACCTTTGAGGCGCGCGGCTATACCACCTGGGACCCCACATCCCCCGCCTTCGTCAAGGATAACACCCTGTGTATTCCGACCGCCTTCGTATCCTATACCGGCGACGTGCTGGACAAAAAGACCCCTCTGCTCCGTTCGATGGACAGGATCAACCATGAGGCGGTACGCATCCTGCATCTGTTCGGCAGGGACGACATCACCCGCGTCGACGCGACCGTCGGTCCCGAGCAGGAATACTTCCTCATCGACAAGGAGGTCTACGACTGCCGTAAGGACCTCCGCTACACCGGACGCACCCTCTTCGGCGCGCGTCCGCCCAAGGGTCAGCAGCTCGACGACCACTACTTCGGCGCGATCAAGCAGCGCGTCAAGGCGTTCATGGCGGAGCTCGACGAGGAGCTCTGGAAGCTCGGCATCTACAGCAAGACCGAGCATAACGAGGTAGCGCCCGCCCAGCATGAGCTCGCGCCCATCTTCACGACCGTGAATATCGCCGCCGACCACAACCAGCTGACGATGGAGCTGATGAAGCGCATCGCCCGCAAGCACGGCATGGTCTGCCTCTTACATGAGAAGCCCTTCAAGGGCGTCAACGGCTCCGGTAAGCACAATAACTGGTCTCTCTCCACCGACACCGGCGAGAATCTCTTGAAGCCCGGTAAGAAGCCCGAGGAGAACACCCAGTTCCTGCTGTTTTTGACCGCTGTCATCACGGCGGTGGACGACTATCAGGATCTGCTGCGCCTGTCCGTCGCCACGGCGGGCAACGATCACCGCTTAGGCGGCGATGAGGCGCCTCCCGCGATCATCTCGATGTTCCTCGGCGACGACCTCGAAGCGATCGTCGAAGCGATCATCAGCGGCGAGGAATACGAGAGCCAGGGCAAGGTCGTGCTGAACACCGGCGCAGAGGCGCTGCCCGAGATCCGCAAGGATACCACCGATCGCAACCGCACCTCCCCCTTCGCCTTCACGGGCAACAAGTTTGAGTTCCGTTCCTTAGGCTCGGCGCTGAACATCTCCTGCCCCAACATCATGCTCAACACCATGGTCGCGGATGTACTCAGCAGCTTTTCCGACGAGCTGGAGAAGGCGACGGACTTTGACGCCGCCGTACGTCGTTTGATCCGCAAGAACCTCAAGAAGCACCGCCGCATCATCTTTAACGGCGACGGCTACACCGACGAATGGGTCGCCGAAGCCGAGGAACGCGGTCTGCTGAACCTGAAATCCACCCCCGAGGCGCTCAAGCGCTACACCGCCAAGAAGAATATCGAGCTATTCCGCCGCAACCACATCTTCTCCGAGAAGGAGGTCAAGGCGCGTCAGGAGATCCTGCTCGAAAACTATATCAAGATCATCGACCTCGAGGCGCTGACCATGCTGGATATGGCGAAGAAGGACATCTTCCCCGCCGTTTCCGCGTTCACCGGTGAGCTTGCCGAGACGATCGCCCGCAAGCGTGCCGTCAGCGAGAATATCCGCGTCGACAGCGAAGTGAAACTCCTGCAAAAGCTCAGCGATCTGCTCTCAAGCTTTTCCGATACCATCGACGAGCTCGACAGCAAGGTCGGAGGCGCGGCGGGCTACCGCAAGAGCATCCAGCGCCACGCGGAGTACAACGCCACCGAGGTGCTCAGCACCATGGAGCGCCTGCGCGAGATCAGCGATAAGATGGAGATGTGTACCGCCGCCGAATACTGGCCGTACCCGAGCTACGGCGAGCTGCTGTTCAGCGTGCAATCGTAAAGTCATCAGATAATCATAACCACCCGTCAAACGGGTGGTTTGCTCTGGGGCTATAAGCCCCTGT
>CAMVDB010000060.1 GCA_947166135.1 uncultured Clostridia bacterium
ATGACCTGCAGCATGGGCTTATAGAACGCCTGACCGTTGGTCATGTTGGTATAGCCGGTGGTGGGCTGATCGCGATACGCCTTGACATAAGCGTCGAACTCAGCGGGAGTCATGCCCTTGAACGCGGAGGCAACAGCCTTACCGTGTCTGACGTCGAGTCCCTCGGGATAAACGCCGGTATCAAAATACTCCTTGATGATCTCGCAGGTCGCGATCTCCTCCTCGGAAGCCTTATCCTTATACTCGGGATCCTCCATCACGCGATGATACAGGAGCTTGTGGTCAAAGTAACCGGGATCGGTCTCACAGCAGAGGGTACCGTCCATATCGAATACCGCGATACGGTTCTCTACGGGGATGAAGTCAGCGGAGCCCTCGGTGGTGATCGCCTTCATGTATTCGGTCAGCTCTTTCTTGAGCGGAGCGGTGTCTGTCCACAGGGACAGGGTAACGGCGGGCTTCTTGGAGTCAGCGGTAGAAGCGTTGATCGCCGCGTTATCGGAAGTCGAAGGTGCAAGCGTCTCAGTCGTAACGGGCTGGAGCGCGGGTTTATTGATGATATTGATGACATACAGACAGGTCACTACTGCCAGAACGACGGCAAGGATACCTGTCGCGACCTTCCACGGAGTCGCGGAAGGACCGGAACCATGTTTCATGTGATTGCCTCCTTAACATTTATTGCGTTTATTATATCATCTCAAATAACAAATGTCACTGGTGAATATGCTGAATTTATACATTTTTTTAACGGTATTTGACGTGAATTTGAATTTTTCTCATTCTGCTTGACGACAAAGCGCAGAGTATGATATATTTTCTTTAGCAAAAATTGTAAAATCGGAGTGGGTTATGGCACAGGAAAAAACTACACTTCGCGGACTGACTGCCGCAGAGGTACAGCAGCGGATCGACGAGGGCAAGGTCAACGCCTCATCGACCGTTAAAACAAAATCGATCAAACAGATCTTTCTCGACAATATCTTTACCATCTTCAACGGGATCAACATTCTGCTCTTCATCCTGTTGATCTCGGTCGGCTCGTATAAAAACTCGCTGTTCGTGATGGTGGTGCTGTTCAACACCGTCATCGGCATCGTACAGGAAGTTCGCTCCAAAAAGAGCGTCGATAAGCTCACCATCCTCAGCGAGAGCAGGATCAGCGTACTTCGCGACGACGAGGTCGTACAGATCATGAAGGACGAGATCGTGCTCGACGATATCCTGATCCTCTCGCGCGGGAATCAGATCCCCGCCGACTGCATTGTAGTCGAGGGCGGATGCTTCGCGAACGAAAGCCTTCTGACGGGTGAATCCGACCTGATCGACAAGAAGGTCGGCGACGAGCTGCTGTCGGGCAGCTTCATCGCCGCAGGCAGCTGCTACTGCCGCGTCAACCGCATCGGCGCTGACAGCTACGCCGCGAAGATCAACAACGAAGCGAAATATTTAAAGAAGAATGATTCCGAGATCATGAACTCATTCCGCTTCATCATCAAAATCTGCACCTTCATCATCTTTCCCGTCGGCGCGCTGATGTTCGTGATCAAATACTTTCTGCGCCATCAGGAGCTGACCGATACGGTCGTATCGACGGTCGGCGCTCTGGTCGGTATGATCCCGAGCGGTATGATCCTGCTGACCAGTACCGTTCTCGCGGTATCCGTTATCCGACTGGCAAAGAAGAAAGTGCTGGTCAACGAGATGTACTGTATCGAGACCCTCGCACGGGTCGACGTTATCTGTCTGGACAAGACCGGCACGCTGACCACCGAGGATATGCACATCCATGATATCATGCCGTTTCACACGGATCGTGAAACGATCGAAACGGCGCTATGCTCCATCGCAAAAGCGAGCGAGGACAGCAACGCCACCTTACAGGCGATCGAGGCGCATGCCGAAGGTCACTCCCCCATCCCCTGCGTCGGTTTTACGCCCTTCTCCTCCGAGACGAAATGGTCGGGCGGACGATTCAAAAACGGCAAGACCTATATCATCGGCGCAGCAGAATTTGTATTTTCCGATAAAGAAAAATACTCTGCGGTATTCGACAAGATAAGCAGCATCCGGGATACTGTCCGCGTACTGGTGCTGGCGCAGTCCGATTCAGCGATCGAGGAGAAAACACTCCCCTTTGATCTCGAACCGATGGCGTTGATCCTCCTTAAGGATCAGCTGAGAGATAACGTACAGGACACCGTCAACTACTTCAAGGAGCAGGGCGTGACCCTTAAGGTCATTTCCGGCGACAGTGTCGGTACCGTGCAGAACATCGCCAAGGACTGCGGGATCGTCGGCTGGGAAAACGCCGTCGATATGACAACGCTTACGACGGATGAAGAGATCGCCGAAGCCGCCGAGCGGTGCAACATCTTCGGCAGGGTAACGCCTGCACAAAAGAAGAAGCTCGTGATTGCGCTGAAGGCGAACGGTCACAAGGTCGCGATGACCGGCGACGGCGTCAACGACGTACTGGCACTCAAGGAAGCCGACTGCTCCGTCGCGATGGCGGCAGGCAGTGAAGCGGCGCGCAACGTATCGCAGCTCGTGCTGGTCGACAACGACTTCGCCGCGATGCCGCATGTCGTTGCCGAGGGTCGACGCACCATCAACAATATCGAGCGCAGCTCGTCGCTCTATCTGGTCAAGACGATCTACTCGATCATCCTCTCGATATTCTTTCTGTTCTCGGTACACGCTTATCCTTTCGTACCGATCCAGCTGACTCTGATCAGCGGACTGACCGTCGGCTTCCCCTCCTTTGTGCTCGCCTTACAGCCGAACAAAAACATCGTGCGCGGGAACTTTACCTATAACATCATCACGCGGGCGGCACCGGCAGCGCTGTGTATCGCTTTGAATATCATCGTGACGGCATCCCTGAGCCATGTACTCGGGCTGAGCTACGCGGAGCTGTCGACCGTCGCGGTATACCTGACCGCACTGACGGGGCTTATGCTGATCCTCCGACTCTCTATCCCGCTCAATCCCCTGCGCGGCACGATGCTCATACTCAGTACGGCGGGACTGCTGATCGCCTGCATTTTCTTCTCGTGGTTCTTCAGCCTGACCGCGCTCGGTCACACGGCGATGATCTTCTGCGTGATCGCGGCGGGAATCGATGTCCTGCTGTTCAACATCCTGTACACGATATCCGACAAACACATCGAAATCCAAAAACATAAAGCGCCCGGGAGGAAAGCATGACAGAACAAGACAGACTGTTTTACGGCATTTTTGCCGATAAATTGATCGAGACCGGCGAGATGATGGAGCATGAGATCAACAAAATGCTCGACAGCATCAGCACCGATCCCGAGCTTGCTCCCGCGGAGCACATCAAATGCCGCATCAAGGGCAGTGCAAGTCTTAGAGAGAAGCTCAGGAAGAACAACCTGCCCGAAACCGCCGAAGCAGGGCTCAAAAACCTTTCCGACCTCGTCGGAGCGAGGGTCATCACCCACTTTGTCGGCGATATCTACGACATCCTCGCACTGATCGAAGCGAACGGCTGCTGGAAGGTACTCAAGGTCAAGGACTACATCGCCGATATGAAGCCCAACGGCTACCGCAGCCTGCATGTGCTGTTGACCCTGCCCTTCGGCGTAGGCGGAATCGACACCATCGACACGGAGATCCAGCTCAGGACCATCGCGATGGACTGCTGGGCGAGCCTGGAGCATCAGCTCAAATATAAGAAGAACATCAAGAATACCGCCCTGATCGAGGGCGAGTTGAAGCGCTGCGCGGACGAGATGGCGTCGACCGACCTGTCGATGCAGACCATCCGCGACCTGATCAGGAAGGGGTAGACGATGAAGGTACTATACGCAGAGGACGAACGGCAGCTCTCGGTCGCCGTGACAGAGATTCTCAAGATGGAAGGCTTCGAGGTAACTGCCGTCTACGACGGTGAAGAAGCGCTCGCCGCGCTGGATAAGGACTACTTTGACGCTGTGATCCTTGATATCATGATGCCGAAGAAGGACGGTATCGAGGTACTCAAAGCAATGCGCGACAAGGGCAATCATACAGGCGTCATGATGCTGACCGCCAAGGCGACGGTCGATGACCGCGTATCGGGACTCGGCTACGGGGCGGACGATTATCTGGCGAAGCCCTTCGCCATGAAGGAGCTGGTCGCGCGGCTGAACTCGCTGATCCGCCGCAACAGCGCCTACCGCTACTCGGTGGTAAGCTACGCGAATATCGAGCTCGACTCCAACACCTGCGAATTA
This sequence comes from uncultured Clostridia bacterium, assembly GCA_947166135.1. GTDB lineage: Bacteria > Bacillota > Clostridia > Oscillospirales > Acutalibacteraceae > Ruminococcoides. The sequence continues at coordinate 4,242 of CAMVDB010000060.1, forward strand.
AAGTCGAATAAGGGAAGCCTGCGACTTAACAACACCGAGGCGGAGCTTCTGACCTTCTTTATTCACAATATCGGCAGGAATTACACCGCGCAGCAGATCAACGATCAGGTCTGGAACGGCAAGGAAAGCCCCGAGAAAGCGGAGCTGTACGTCTATTATCTCAAAAACAAGCTCAGACAGATCCATTCCGACGTGAATATCGCGGTCTCGGACGACAGCTATTCGCTGATAGAGGGTACCGTATGAAAAAGCTGCGAAAAAAAATCATCCTCGGCGTGATTGCTTCGGTGACTGCGGTCTTTGCGCTGACCATTCTGTTTATTTATCTCTCGATGATGTGGAGCAATTCACAGCGTGCAGACTCGCTGACCGCACTGATCGCCGATCATAACGGCAAGCTGCCCGCGTTCTCAGAATATGTCAATTCCGGACAGGACGAGAAGTTGAGACTCTATCGCTACAACGAGGAGTCGCCTTATCGCCTGCGTTACTTCACCGTCTTTTATGATGAGAACAACGAGATCAGCAAAGTGGATATCGAGCACATCGCCGCCGTCAATGAAAATGCCGCCTCTCAGCTTGCCGAAACCGTCAGAGAATACAACCAAACCGTCGGCTATTATGAGAACTACCGCTACCGATGCAGCGATGACGGCAAGGCTGTGATCATGCTCGACAACAGCGACGATATCGCCGACGTTGGGATGGTGACGCTGATCATCACACTGATCTCCGTATTCTTCATCATCATGATCACGATTGTATTCTACTTCCTCTCCAGAATCATTGTGAAACCGTTTGAAGAAAATCAGCGGATGCAGAAGCAGTTCATCACCGACGCGAGCCATGAGTTGAAGACGCCGCTGGCGATCATCTCGGCGAACGCGGAGGTACTCGCCTATAAGACGGGTGAGAATGAATGGATCGATAATATCACCACGCAGGTCGACCGCGTCAGCGGACTGGTCAATGAGCTGTTGACCCTCAACCGTCTGGAGGAGGTCGAGGAGATCTCCGATATCGAGCCCGTGGATCTCACTGCGATGATACGCCGCTCGTATATTGATTTTGCGGAGGTGTTCCGCAGTAAAAATGTCACGATGACCGAGGATATCGAGCCCGACCTCATGTATAACGGAAACGCCGCTCAGCTCGAACGGCTTATCTCCGTCCTGATCGAGAACGCGTCTAAATACGTCTTAGATAACGGCGAGATTAAGGTCACACTCAAAAAAGACATCCGCTGCACCCATTTCTCCGTATTCAACACCTGCGAGATCGACCCCGAGACCGATTACACACATCTCTTCGACCGCTTCTACCGTCCGGACAGCTCCCGCGCGTCATCGACAGGCGGACACGGCATCGGACTCTCGATCGCCAAACGTATCGTCATCCTGCACGGCGGTTCGATCGAAGCACTGCCCTCCGACCACGGACTGAGCTTCAACGTCAAATTATCCAATAAACTGACAGCAAAAAAGCCGTTGAAATAAAACGAGGCTGCCGCATCGCACTGATGCAGCAGCCTCTTCCCTGTTATTTGCGTTATTATTCTGCCTTGATCGGCTCTCCGATTCCTTCAACAGCAGGCTGATCGACAAGCCAGCGGCTGATAAAGGTCGCGTCGGTAACGCTTACCTCACTGTCGCGGTCTACGTCGGCAGTGACCATCGCATCGGGGGTAAGCTTGATCATCTGAGCGTCATAGCGCTGGATGCAGGTAACGTCGATCACATCGACCGTTCCGTCCAGATCGGCGTCGCCCAGCAGGAGCGTATCTGCGCTCGCGGTAACGGCGATCTCATACTCTGCATCGGAAGGAACGTCATATTCCTCCATCGCGGGCAGAGAAACGGTGATCTTATCGGTCGCGGCGGCGTCAAACGACTTTGATAAGCATTCTGTCACGGTCGCAGAGTATACATCGTACTCACCGATACCGATATCGATCGGATCATCCTTTGAGACCGTCATCTGAATCTGGTAGGACTTACCGGCGGGCAGACGGAAGAAGTCGCCCTCATCACATGTTGTAAAGCCGATCCAATGATCCTTGACATTCGTCAGGACATTATCCTTGATCTCAGCGACGACCATGCCGTACTCATCGATCACGGCGCCGTTGACAGTGCTTTCGGAGTTGATATAGACGCGGCGATATGCGTTCAGCTGAGCGTCGGTCATCGCCTTGTAATCGTCATAATAGCTGTCCTCTGTCTTGAGCCAGGCGATGATGATCTCGTTAGCGTGGTCGACAAAGAGGTTGGCAGCGTTGCCGATCAGGGTCGCGGCGGCTTTGATCTGTTCGTTACCGAGATTCAGCGGACGTACCTCGTCGCTCTGCCAGATATTACCCAGCAGCAGATGCGAGATCAGGTGCACCAGCGCTTCACACTGCTTCGTACCGTCGAGCTTCTTGATCATGGCAGCGGACGCATGGGACGCCTTCATCGCCTTGACGAGGAGAATTCTCAGATAACGGCCTGCCTCAGCCTTGATATCGTTCGGTCTCATCAGCAGGTAGGATCCGAGTTTACCCATGACCTTCGGGACGACCGAAGCGTCGATGCCGGTCTGAGCTCCGTCGGCAGCTGCGGCAAGCGCGGCGATCTCTTCGGATTTACCTCTGAGCTCGGATGTAGAGTAGCGGGTTCCGGAAGTTGACTTCATGCGCATGAAATAAGCGTACAAGCCCGCTACCAGATAAACAGTATCGTTATCGGAGGTCAGCGCGGAAGTAAAGGCGCTCGCGTCCTCACCGGTCAGCGACTCATAGTAAGCGATCAGATCGGAGAAAGGCTGCTCATACCGGGCAGCATAGTTCTTTCTGCCGCCGGAGATCTGCGTCAGATAAGTGCACAGACCGCGGAGGTACACGGCGGGATCGGTCGGCAGATATGAATCGGGGTCCTCGACCAGTCCGATGGAACCGTCGGCGATCGAGAGCTTCTTCGGCACATACTGATTCGAGTTGATGCTGTCCCTGTAGTTGGTATAAATATAATCGTTTTCGATAGAGAGGTTACGGAGCATATCCTCATATCTGTCCGCCTTGTACAGAATACGATCGGTACCGTAGCGGGTAAAGCCCATGTCGACCGGAGCCATCGCGGATGCGAACTCTGTCTCGAGATAGCTGTTGAAGATACCGGAGTACTTCTCACCGCGCGGATCATTGTCAACATCGGCAGCGCTCGGCGTGCCGCAGGTGTAGGCGTAAAGGTTCTCGGGTTCAAGCTCGATCGAATCGCCCAAATACTCCTTAGGCGCGTCGATCAGCTTCCTCGCCATCAGGTTGGCGATCGAAGCACCGCGGCTGTAGCCGGTAGTCCAGACCTTGATATCGCCTTCGATCCCCTGCTCCGCAATATAATCCTTCGCAAAGGCAAGGCACTTATTCGCATTGTTATCGAAGCCCTGAGCGTCTCCGTCGGCGCCGAGAACAAAGTTGTCGCCCCACTCAGCCTCATAGCCGGCACTGCGCGGCAAGACCGCCAGCAGGGTATATTCATTATTACCGTCTACGATCTGCTTGCGCGCGCAGGCGATACCGACGGTATCCTTGGTGGGCTTGATGTAATAATCGGCATTGAGCTTGATCTGTGAGAAACCGATATCCTCCAGGAACGCTACCACGTTACGGCTCTTGTTCCTGTAACCTTCCTCGGTAAAAGGCTCGCGTGTACTGCTGACGGACGCAGCGGCGAGCGCGAAGCTGGCGGTAGACAGATGATCATTATATACCTTACCCGACCGGCGGAAATAATCGTCGGAAAACGCGTAATAGTCAACAAATTCCGTACCGGGATCGAACTCGCCGGTACCCGGACGATAGTAGAACGCACCGTAGTAATAGGTATCGTCGGACGGACTCTCCTGAGCGGTCGCGGGAATTACAAAAATGCTCAGCAGAAGGGTCAGTGCCAAAAACAGGCTGACGGTTTTTTTGAACATATTCATATTGACCTCCTATTCGGCATATCGCCGAGGATTATTTATATGTCAGCGAAACACTGCTGACAGGGAAATCAAAAGAGGTATCGGGATACGGCTCATCATAGAGCGTGAAATCCCACCATTCCGTATCGCAGGGGTAAAAGCCGTTATCAAGCATCACATTACGCAGCAACATGCGATTCGCGTACTGCTGTTCGGTTATTCCGGTGTAATCGGGGTGCGAGAGCGTATCAAAATAATCGAACGTACCGCCCATATCGAGCTCTTTGCCGCCAAGATCGGTCAGCGTCAGATCGACCTTGCTGCCGCGGCAGTGACCGGAATAGTACGCGATATAACCGTAGTCGAACAGAACGCTCTTATCAAGATTCGGATAGTAATCGTCTTTGTTGCGCGTATCGTCCCAGTCGTTCGCCCATGAAGCAAAATGCGATACCGCGCGCTGAGGACGATAAGCGTCGAAGATCTTCAGACGGTATCCCTGAGCGCGCATATCATCCGCCGCGCTTTTGAGAGCGCGGGCAGCCTCCTCGGACAGGAGCGCCAGCGGCTCTTCGTAGCCGTCGATACGATCGCCGACGAAGTTATTTCCGGAGTAATAACGGATATCGAGAATCACATCGGGGATCACATCGCTGACGGATACAAAGCCCGTCGCATCATAAGGATCTGACGGATCGGAGCGCTCCCCGCGGAAGGTATACTCCGTCGCGGGAACGATCGGCTCGGTCGCAACCGTCGGTGCGATCGTTTGAGCAATATCGGGCGTCGCTTCGGTCGCCGCAGCTGTCTCGACAGAAACGTTCGAAGCGGGCTTCTTTACACAAGCGGAAAGACAAAGCACAAATACCGCCAGAACCACCGGACTCAGCCGCTTGAGCATCGTCGAGCTTCGCATATCAGAACGGCGCCACATAAGTCAGACAGGTATCCTCGCAGTCAGCCTTGGATGTGCTCTTGATAATGATCTTCACCGAGGTAGTATCGACCGGCCGAGGGAAGGTGAGCTTCTGGATAGATTTACGCTGAGAGGTCGAGAGCGTTTTGAGGGTCGCGGTCGTACGCTCTCCCTCCGAGAACACGATCTCGATGTCTTCAAGCGTCGCGTTGTCCTTATACTGTTTCTCGGTTCCGGCATAGCCGTTGCGGATATACAGACCGCTGACGCGCTGTTTCTCGGGAAGCTCGAGCGTGATCGACTCCCCTATGCCGTAGCCCTTTGCGCCCTCGCACCAGCAGGTGCCGTCGTCCTTAAGGACGTTAGAGGCGCTGTAGTTATAGCCGCCCATATCGCCGAGGGTGGAGCTTGCCTCAGCGCTCTTGAAGTACGTCGCGCTCTCGGGAACGGGAGCTTCGGTAGGAGCGGCTGTTTCTTCAACATAGTTTTCGGATTCTTCGACCGTATTGTTGCTGTCGGAGCTGACCGCCGCTACGGTAGAATCAACCTCCTTAAGCTCAACGAACGGCAGATGACCCTTCATCATATAATAAACAGCGCAGACGATCACGGAAAGACCGATGATCACCGCGAGCAGTACCAGTAAAACGCGCGGAAGCACGCTCTTTCGCTTCGGCTCAGGAGCGGGATAATAGCCCTGTTGGGGATAATAATTCTGCGGCGGATAAGGCTGCTGATTCGGATACTCCTGCTGAGGAGGATAACTCTGCTGAGGAGGATAACTCTGCTGAGGAGGATAACTCTGCTGAGGAGGATAACTC
>CAMVDB010000061.1 GCA_947166135.1 uncultured Clostridia bacterium
ATGATCAGTACCGCTGTCTCGACCGGACAGCGCGTATCAAACGGCGAGCTGATCGGCTACGTCGGCTCCACCGGCTGGTCGACCGGTCCCCACCTGCACTTCGAGCTGCGTATCGGCGGCGTGAAGAGCAACCCCATGAACCTTTACTAATCAAGAGAAAACTGCGCCTTAAAAGCAAGGCGCAGTTTTTCATAATATTTACCTGACGGCGTCAGCTGTCAGAAAGGAGACGTATCATGATTCAACAAAGAAACCTTGCGGTATGTATCATCCTCAGCCTCGTGACCTGCGGTATCTACGGCCTTATCTGGCTTTACTGGCTGAACGAAGACACCAACACCGTATCGAATGAACCCAATCCCACCTCGGGCGGTATCGTAATCCTGCTCAGCCTCGTGACCTGCGGTATCTACGGTATCTACTGGGCTTACAAGCAGGGACAAAAGCTCGACAGAGCCAACGAGATGCGCGGCATGACGAAGTCCGATCGCGGAGTCATCTATCTGCTGCTCTGCATCTTCGGTCTGGGCATTGTCGCTTACGCGCTGATGCAGGATGAGCTGAATACGCTTGCCGCAGCACCCGCCGGCAACACAGCTCCTCAGCAGACTTACGCGCAGCCTCAGCAGCCCGCACAGCCTGCGATTCAGGAAACCGTTAACATCGATCATCCGACTGAGTATCCCTCTCAGGATGAAACGAAGTAATGCGTGAGCGAGTAATCAAAACAATCAAGCCCGCAGCTATCCTTTTAGCCGCGGGCTTCGCCTATTATATTTTTCACGAGCTGACAGGGCTGTCGCTGTTCTGTCCGATCTACCGCTTTCTGGGGCTGTACTGTCCCGGCTGCGGCGTCAGCAGGATGTGCATCCACCTGCTGCACGGCGAGATTAAAGCGTCATTCTCATCCAACTGCGCGGTTTTCTGCATGCTCCCGATCGGTCTGGCGATTTGGATCGCCCATGCCTATCGCTACATCCGCTACGGCGAAACGAAATACACCCGTTTCGAAAACATCGTGCTGTGGACGATGATCGGACTGCTCGTGATCTTCGGAATCGCACGTAATATCTGGAAAATCGATATACTGATACCATAATACGATTATTAAAACCCTCCCTGTTCAAAACAGAGAGGGTTTTTTGCTATACAATCTTATTCCGGAAGGGATTCCAGATACGCCACAAGATCGGCGTATCCGCCGCGGCGGAACTCGTCGAAGGGCAGATCATGGGTGATCATGTGGTTAGTGACGAGAAAAACATCGATCCCGAGCGCCTTACAGGGCTGCATGTCCTCGCGGACGTCGTTACCGATCATCAGCGCCTCGTCGGGCTTGACGCGGAAACGGTCGAGGATCTCCTGAAAATACAGGGGATTCGGCTTGCTGTAAGAGCTGGTGACGGCAGTGGTGATAAAATCAAACATCCCGGGCTTTAAGCCGACCCATGCCATACGCGCTTCGACCGCCTCCATCGTGAATACGGGCATCGTCGCGATAACGGCATACTGCGCCTTCATGCGCATCAGCTCGGCGATCCTGACCGCATAGGGATTCGGCAGAGTCAGATCATACACATTCTCAAAGGTCGTGGTGTAGTAATCGTAGAGGATCGGGGCGATCTGCGCTTCGGTATAGCCGCTGACCTCCTTTACCACCTCATAGAAAACATCGATATTCTTTTTTCCGCTCTCGTTGAAGATCATCGCGCGGATGCCGCGGCTCACGCCGTCCAGCGCAGGCTTCAGCTCCAATCCTCGTTGAGCGAACTTCTTTGACATATCTCTGAGCCACATCTCGGCAAAACGCTCCTGCGTGTAGATCGGCAAGAGAGTATTATCGAGGTCGCACATAATCAATTTGTACTGTTTCATTCCATCACCGATTTATAGTTTAGCATAATATACGAAATTTCGCAATAGTTATTGTCAATCCCGCCGTTTCGTGGTATTCTGTGTCCATAAAATGAGAGAAATCTCAAATGGGAGTGATATGATGAAACATTTTAACCCTGCTGACATCCTGCTGCCGAAGAAAGACTTCGAGAACTGGGCGGTCGTCGCATGCGACCAGTACACCAGCGAGCCCGAGTACTGGCACGCAGTCGAAGAGAAGGTCGGCGATAAGCCCTCAACTCTGCACCTGATCCTGCCGGAGATCTATCTGAGCAATGACAACAGCGAACGCGTGAACGCGATCAATGCCGAGATGCAGCGCTATCTGGACGGCGACGTCTTTGACCTGCATGAGAACAGCATGATCTATGTCGAGCGCGAGTCGAACAACACCATTCGTCGCGGCGTAGTCGGTCTGATCGATCTCGAGGACTATGACTACCGCAAGGGCGCGACCTCCGCTATCCGTGCGACCGAGGCGACCGTGCTGGAGCGTATCCCTCCCCGCGTACAGATCCGCAAGGACGCGCCGCTGGAGCTGCCGCACATCCTGCTCCTGATCGACGATCCCGATCGCACTGTCATCGAGCCGCTTACTGACGAGAAAGGCGGCTTCAAGGAAGCGTATAACTTCGATCTGATGCAGAACGGCGGTCATATCGACGGCTACTTCCTCAGCGACGAGGCGATCTCCCGCGTTCAGGACGCGCTGGAGGCGCTGATCGCCGATAAGGACGATAAGCTCCTGTTCGCTGTCGGCGACGGCAACCACAGTCTTGCTACCGCGAAGGAGTGTTACAACCTCTCGCAGAATCCCCTCGCCCGCTATGCGCTTGTTGAAGTAGTCAACATCCACGACGAGAGCATCGAGTTCGAGCCGATCTACCGCGTATTGTTCAACGTTGATTCGGAGGACTTCATCGAGAAATTCTCCGCTTATACCGACGCAAAGGGCGGCATGAGAAAACAGGCCTTCCGCTTCATCAACCCCGAGGTCGACGGCGAGCTGGAGGTCAAGGCGACTGCAAAGCTGCCTGTCGGCACCCTGCAGAGCTACATCGACCTGTACATGCAGGAACATCCCGAGGTACGCATCGACTACATCCACGGCGAAGAAGTCGTCGAGAACCTGTGCAAGCAGGAGGGCACCTTAGGCTTCATCTTCGAGGGTATGCAGAAGGACGAGCTCTTCCCCGCGATCACTGCGGACGGCAGTCTGCCCCGCAAGACTTTCTCGATGGGTCACGCACACGACAAGCGCTACTACATCGAGGCGAGAAAAATCAAATAACCGCATACAGAAACGGCACAGAAGCATCGCTCCTGTGCCGTTGTTTGTTTTATGATACGATCACGCCGCCGCCGAGGACGATATCGCCGTCGTACAGCACGCACGCCTGACCGGGGGTGATCGCGCGGACAGGTGTATCAAAGATTACCGTCACGCTCCCGTCGGGATTCGGGTACGCCGTCGCAGGCTGCTCCTGCTGGCGGTAACGGGTCTTGGCAAGACAGCGCACAGCGCCTTCGGGGGCTTCTCCCGAGATCCAGTTGAAGTCCTCCACCCGCGCCGTCGTGTCGAAAAGCTCCTCTTCATCGCCGAGTACAACGGTATTATCCTCCGCGCGGATACCGACGACATAGATCGGCTTGCCGACGCTGATGCCGAGATGCTTGCGCTGACCGATCGTATAATGCGAGATACCCTTGTGCTGTCCGAGCACCGTGCCGTCGGACGTGATGAAATCGCCCGCTGTCATAGTGCCGCAGCGACTCTCGATAAAGCTCGCGTAATTGCCGTCGGGGACGAAGCAAATATCCTGGCTGTCGGGCTTGGAGGCGTTGACAAAGCCGTTTTCCTCCGCGATTCGTCGCACCTCACTCTTGGACAGAGCGCCTAAGGGGAAGCGGATATGGGCAAGCTGCTCCTGCGTAAGGTTGTAGAGCACATAGCTTTGATCCTTGGAGGGATCGAGGGCTTTTTTCAACATATATTTACCGTCATTTTCATCTATCCGCGCGTAATGACCGGTGACGACCCGGTCACATTTCAGCTCGCGGGCTCGGTCAAGCAGCTTATCGAACTTCATATACCGGTTGCAGTCGATACAGGGATTCGGCGTGATGCCGCGACGGTAACAGTCGATGAACTTACCGATGATCTGCTTCTCAAAATCCTCGGTAAAGTTGAACACATAGAATGGGATCCCCAAACGGAAGCATACCGCGCGGGCGTCCTCAACGTCATCCAGAGAACAGCAGGTGCGGCTGTCGTCGGTATTCTCCTTATCAAAAAGCCGCATCGTACAGCCGATACGCTCGTACTCAGCCATCAAAAGCGCCGCTACCGACGAGTCTACACCGCCGCTCATTGCGATCAAAGCCTTCATACTTACCTCCGATAGAATCGTTCTTTTCCTATTATATATGATAAAATACAGGCTGTAAAGTCATTTTCCTCTTGATTTACCTACCGGGTATGTGGTACAATAACCTCAAATCTCATATTCATAGAAACAGGTGAGTAAAATGATGATATCTACCCGGGGACGATACGCGCTGCGCGTGCTGATCGACCTATCCGAACACAATAACGGCTCATATATCCCGATGAAGGACGTCGCCGCGCGACAGGAGATCTCGCTGAAGTATCTGGAGCGGATCCTGCCGACTCTCACCAAGGCAAAGCTGATCGAAGGCGTTCACGGCAAGGGCGGCGGCTACAAGCTGACCCGCGCGCCGGAGGACTACACCGTGGGCGAGATCCTGCGTCTGACGGAGGGCGATCTGGCTCCCGTAGCCTGTCTGAGCCCCGACGCAGAGCCCTGCGAACGTGCCGCGGAATGTCGCACGCTGGGGATGTGGCGCGGCTTCTATGACCTGACTAACCGCTACTTTGACAGTATCACCATCGCCTCGCTCACGAACGAGAACGGTGCGGATAATTACGTAATATAACAACACAGGAGCCCTGCATCGGCAAGGCTCCTGCTTCTTTTCTTTCGATCTTAAACATTGAAGCGGAAGAGGACGACGTCGCCGTCTTTCATGACGTACTCCTTACCCTCGGAACGAACCAGACCCTTCTCCTTCGCGGCGGTCATCGAGCCGCAGGCGATCAGGTCGTCGAAGGCGATGACCTCGGCACGGATGAAGCCGCGCTCGAAGTCGGTATGGATCTTACCCGCCGCCTGAGGCGCCTTGGTGCCCTTCTTGATTGTCCAGGCGCGCACCTCGGGCTTGCCTGCGGTGAGGTAAGAGATCAGACCCAACAGGGTATAACACTCGTTGATCAGGCGATCCAGACCGCTCTGCTCAAGACCCAGATCGCTGAGGAACATCTCCTTCTCTTCCTTATCCAGCTCCACGATCTGCGCCTCCATCTCGGCACAGATGGGCAGAACGCCCGCATGCTGCTCCGCGGCGATCTCACGCACGCGTGCAAGGCGCTCGTTAGACTCGATACCGTTCGAGAAATCATCCTCGCTCATGTTGGCGGCGAAGATAACGGGCTTATTGGTCAGCAAGGCGACCTCAGCAAGCAGTGCGCGCTCATCATCATCGCACTCGACTGCGCGAGCGGGCTTGCCCTCGTTGAGGGTATCGAGCACACGCTTGAAGAAATCGACCTGCGCCTGGAATTTCTTATCACCCTTGACCATCTTCTGCGCCTTGTCGATACGACGCTGGACCATCTCGACGTCGCTGAGGATCAGCTCGAGGTCGATGGTTTCGATGTCGCGGATAGGATCGACCGAGCCCTCGACATGGATGATATCATCGTTCTCAAAGCAGCGTACGACATGAACGATCGCGTCGCACTCGCGGATATTGCTGAGGAACTTGTTGCCCAGACCCTCGCCCTTGGACGCACCCTTGACCAATCCCGCGATGTCGACAAACTCGATGGTGGCGGGGGTATATTTATCGGGGTGGTACATCTCGGCAAGCTTATCCAGCCGCTTGTCCGGTACCGCGACCACGCCGACATTCGGCTCGATGGTACAGAAGGGATAGTTGGCGGATTGAGCGCCCGCGTTGGTGATCGCGTTAAACAAGGTGGACTTGCCGACGTTCGGCAGTCCCACAATTCCTAATTTCATATATCTTCAATCTCCTTTGCTGAGGATAACCCATAATTACCCATTATTCAGTAGTATTTTACCATCATACGATAGAAAAGTCAATCGACCGATATTGACAAACGGCAGAATCATCAATACAATGATAAAGGTTGAGATGATCGCAATTGATGATTGCGGAATAGATAATCTCAAACGGTGAGGTTTATGAAAAAATACGATTTTATTCTTTTTGATTTAGACGGTACGCTCATCGAAAGCGCAGAGGGCGTACGGGTATCGATTGCCCACGCGATGGAGGCGCTCGGTCTCCCCTGCCCCGATCTGAGCGATTATACAAAGTACGTCGGACCGCCGCTGGAGGATACGATGCGCGGGATGTGCGCCGTGCCCGAAGAGTTGATACCGAAATCGATGGACATCTACCGCGATTATTACGATGAGGTCGGGCAGAAGAACAATCGTGTATTCGACGGCGTTTTCGATATGCTCGCGGCGCTGAGAAAGCAGGGAAAGCGCCTTGCGCTGTGTACCTCGAAGAATGAGCCGGTCGCCGTAGGCGTTGCGGACGTTCTCGGGCTGAGTCCGTACCTCGACGCGGTATGCGGCTCAACGGTCGACGGCAGTCGCCGCGCGAAGGCGGACATCATCCCCTACGCGCTCGAAACACTCGGCTGTACGGATAAAACGGACGCCGTGATGATCGGCGATACACACTTTGACGCCCGCGGCGCAGAGCTCGCGAAGGTAGACTTCATCGGCGTATGCTACGGCTACGGAACGCGCGAGAGCATGGAAGCATGCGGCGCGGTCGGCTTTGCGGACAGCCCGCGGGAGCTTCTTGAATTACTGACATCAAGCACCTGATTCGATTCATGATTCATCGGTAACGGACATATACTGTACCGGTGATGGTATGTTTCGCTCGGTCAAGATCAATCATGGCAAGCTGACGGTTTTCTCGCTTATCTGCGTAGCGATATTCGTCACGGTATGCTTTGTCATGCTGCACGCAGGCGCTCCGGATACCGTTGAAATCAACGGAAAGCCCTATACACTGAGAGCGGAGGACGACGCAGATCTCGCGGCGTTCCTCTCCGTATGCGGTTATTCCGATACGACCTGCATCTCACGGCACGACATCAAAATCCCTCTGCACTGGAACGAAATCTACGAGCGATATCAGGCTCTGCAGAAGCAGCAGGGACTCGACCTCGTATCCTATAAGGGCAAGCCCGCGACGGAGCTGATCTATGAATCGCAGGGGCGGTACATCACGATCACAGTCAGCAACGGTCACATCATCGCCGCCCATATCTGCGACGCGGACGGCGGCAACATGGAAGGCATCATATGAAAGAACGACTGGATAAATACATCGCCTCACAAACTTCACTCAGCCGCAAGGAGGCACAAAGAGCGATCAGGGAGAAGCGCGTCACGCTGAACGGTGAGATCGTGCGCTCACCCGACGTCAAGGCGGATCCCGACGCCGATACTGTCGCCCTTGACGGCAAGGCGCTCTCTTACAAACAATACGTTTACTACATGATGAACAAGCCGCAGGGCGTGGTCAGCGCGACCGAGGACAAGCTCGAGCGCACCGTGCTGAACATCCTGCCCGAAGGACTCAGGCGGGACGGGCTGTTCCCCGCAGGACGGCTTGACAAGGACACGACGGGACTCCTGATCCTGACAGACGACGGCGACTACGCTCACCGCATGCTGTCGCCGAAGAAGCACGTTACCAAGCGCTATATCGCAACACTCGACAAAACACCCGGAGAGGAGATCTCCGCCCGCTTTGAGGAAGGGATCGTCCTCGGCGACGGTACGGTCTGTAAGAGCGGACAAGCCAGTATACTGGATGATGAGCGCGTTGAGGTCGTGATCTCGGAGGGAAAATACCACCAGGTCAAGCGGATGTTCGCCGCACTGGGCTATCGTGTCACGGCTCTGGAACGCATACAGATCGGCGCATTGGCGCTTGACAGATCGCTTACCGCCGGTCATACCCGCGAAATGACTGAAAATGAGGCTCAGGCAGTCTTTCTCTCACCCGATAACAAGGTGTAAAAGCCCGTCTTTATGCCGTTTATTGGAAATTATGATTAACATGGAAGTGCTGTTTCGTACTATTTGACGAGAGGCATTATCAAAACAGACAAAAAACACGCTTTACAGCTGATACATCCGCATTTTCCTTGTAAAAATCGCACAATTACAAGGGTGTGTTTTTTGACATATCGGAATAATGCCTAAATTCGTGCACCAATATTTAGTAAAAAAACAAGTAGAAGAAATAAATGTTTTGTGCTATATTATTGGTGTACACTTATCATAAGTGCGTAAAGCGAGTCTTTGTTAGTTTTTGCTGCACTTTTAGGCGTGCAGATTAGGATAATATTGGAGGTTTTCTAATGGCTAATGTATCACTGAGACACATCTACAAAATCTATGACGGCGGCGTAACTGCGGTTACCGACTTTAACCTCGAGATCGAGGATAAGGAATTCATCATCCTCGTAGGTCCTTCCGGCTGCGGTAAGTCCACCACACTGCGTATGGTCGCGGGTCTTGAAGACATCTCTAAGGGCGAGCTGTACATCGGCGATCAGCTGTGTAACGACGTTGCTCCCAAGGACAGAGATATCGCGATGGTTTTCCAGAACTACGCGCTGTATCCCCATATGACCGTTTATGATAACATGGCGTTCGGCCTCAAGCTCCGCAAGATGCCGAAGGAAGAGATCAAGCGCCGCGTAGGCGAGGCTGCCCGTATCCTGGGCATTGAGCAGTATCTGGACAGAAAGCCGAAGGCTCTCTCCGGCGGTCAGAGACAGCGTGTTGCGCTGGGTCGTGCGATCGTCCGTGATCCTAAGGTCTTCCTGCTTGACGAGCCGCTCTCCAACCTGGACGCTAAGCTCCGCGCTAACATGAGAACCGAGATCTCCAAGCTGTATCAGAAGCTCGGCACCACCTTCATCTACGTAACGCATGACCAGACCGAGGCTATGACCATGGGTACCCGTATCGTCGTTATGAAGGACGGCTTCATCCAGCAGGTCGATACTCCTCAGCATCTGTATGACCTCCCCTGCAACGAGTTCGTAGCAGGCTTCATCGGCTCCCCGCAGATGAACTTCCTCGACGCTGTTCTGGTCAAGGAAGGCGGCAAGTATGCGCTGAAGTTCGACGAGTACACCATCACCCTGCCCGAGAAGAAGGGCGCGAACGGCGTTCTCGATCCGTATGTCGGCAAGGAAGTCCGCTTCGGTATCCGTCCCGAGCACGTTCATGACGAGCCCGAGTTCCTCGAGAAGAACACCGACAACATCATTAAGGCTGAGGTCGTTGTTACCGAGCTGATGGGCGCTGAGATCTATCTGTACGTCAACATCGGCGGCACTCAGGTCACCGCTCGCGTAGAGCCCACCTCTACCGCGAAGCCCGGCGACGTCATCGACATCGCGTTCGATCTCGACAAGATCCATATCTTTGATAAGGACACCGAAATGACCATCACCAACTGATGATCGGTTGATTATACAAATTCAGCCCGCTGCACACGCAGCGGGCTTTTTGTCGTCCTTTTT
>CAMVDB010000062.1 GCA_947166135.1 uncultured Clostridia bacterium
TCTGTCTGTCTGTCTGTCTGTCTGTCTGTCTGTCTGTCTGTCTGTCTGTCTGTTAGAATTGTGTTCTCTTTCATTCACTTTGTCAACCCCATTTTAACAATCTTTTCTCCAAACCATCTTGTTCACCACGCCGGTGTAGGACTGGATGATCTTGATGACCTTATCAGACACATTCTCGTCCGTATAATCGGGGACGGGGATGCCAAGGTCGCCGTTTTTGTTCATCTCAACGGCGGTATCGACCGCTTGCAGCAGGCTCTTTTCGTCGATTCCGGCGAGAATGAAGCAGGCTTTGTCGAGCGCCTCAGGACGCTCGGTCGAGGTGCGGATGCAGACTGCGGGGAAAGGCTTTCCGATACTTGTGAAGAAGGAGCTTTCCTCAGGAAGTGTACCGCTGTCGGATACAACCGCGAAGGCGTTCATCTGCAAGCAGTTATAGTCATGGAAACCGAGAGGTTCATGCTGTATGACGCGATTATCAAGCTTAAAGCCGCTCGCCTCCAAACGTTTCTTGGAACGAGGATGGCAGGAATACAGAATCGGCAGATCGTACTTTTCCGCCATTTTATTGATTGCCGTAAACAGGCTGATAAAGTTCTTTTCGGTATCGATATTTTCCTCACGATGAGCGGAGAGCAGGATATACTTACCCTTCTCCAGTCCGAGGCGTGAATGAATATCACTCGCTTCGATTTGAGCGAGGTTATTGTGCAGTACCTCCGCCATCGGGGAACCTGTCACATAGGTGCGCTCCTTCGGGAGCCCCGTATCGGCAAGATATCTCCTTGCGTGCTCGGAGTATGCGAGGTTGACGTCGGAAATGATATCGACGATACGGCGGTTGGTTTCCTCGGGCAGGCACTCGTCCTTGCAGCGGTTGCCCGCTTCCATATGAAAGATCGGTATATGCAAGCGCTTTGCGCCGATCACGCTCAGGCAGGAGTTGGTATCGCCCAAAACCAGAACCGCATCGGGCTTTATCTCAACCATCAGCTGATAGCTCTTCGCGATGATGTTGCCCATCGTCTCGCCGAGGTCTGCACCGACCGCGTCGAGATAGACGTCGGGATCGTCAAGCGACAGATCCTTGAAGAACACCCCGTTGAGGTTATAGTCGTAGTTCTGACCCGTGTGCGCGAGGATGGTGTCAAAATACTTGCGCGCTTTATTGATCACAGCAGCAAGGCGGATGATCTCGGGTCGTGTGCCGACGATGATCAGGAGCTTCAGCTTGCCGTTATCCTTCCATTTTACGTTTGAATAATCGCTCATTTCAACGCCTCTTTCACATAGTCGGTGGTGAGGATCTTTTCGACCGTACCGTCAACGTCCAGCAGGTTGGTATTGTGGCTGGTATAGGACTCGTCCGCCTCGGTCCGGACTTGTCCTTTGACGAAGAATTTATCGTAGTTCAGATCTCGGCTGTCTGCCGCTACTCGGAAGTATTTGCCCATGTCCTCACTGCGGAGGCGTTCTTCGCGGGTCATCAGGGTCTCATACAGCTTCTCGCCGTGGCGGGTACCGATGATCTTGGTACCGGTATCGCCGAAGAGCTTCTGCACAGCCTGAGCCAGCACACCGATGGTGGAAGCGTCAGCTTTTTGGATGAACAGGTCGCCGGGATTGGCGTGTTCAAAAGCGAACTTGACGAGGTCGACTGCCTCATCAAGATTCATCAGAAAACGGGTCATATCAGGATTGGTGATGGTGATCGGATTGCCTGCCTTGATCTGGTCGATGAATAGCGGGATGACCGATCCGCGACTGCACATAACGTTGCCGTAGCGCGTACAGCAAATGACCGTACCGCCGCGCTCCGCCGCTACGCGGGCGTTGGCGTAGATGACGTGCTCCATCATCGCTTTGGAAATACCCATTGCGTTGATCGGATATGCCGCCTTATCGGTCGAGAGACAGACGACGCGCTTGACGCCGCAGTCGATCGCCGCGTGGAGCATATTGTCAGTACCCTCTACGTTGGTGCGGACAGCCTCCATCGGGAAGAACTCGCAGGACGGCACCTGCTTCAATGCAGCTGCATGGAAAACATAGTCAACGCCCCACATCGCATCCTTGATAGACTGCGCGTTGCGGACATCACCGATGTGGAATTTAACTTTATTGGCATGCTCAGGAAAACGCGCCTGCAAATCATGGCGCATATCGTCCTGCTTCTTTTCATCGCGCGAGAAAATGCGGATCTCTCCGATATCACTCGTCAAAAAATGCTTTAACACGGTATGCCCGAACGAACCCGTACCGCCTGTTATCATCAGGGTAGCCCCTGCAAAACTGCTCATATTATCCCATCCTTCGTCAGGTTGTTTGCTTTTTCTTCGCATATTTATTTTATTATATTACATTATTACTGTCGTGTCAAACAGAATTTATGGGCTTTTACGCAAAACAAAGCGCCGTGATGCGTATCACGGAATCAAACTAATGTATCTCGCCGACGCTCGATCAACTGATACAATCCCTCAGTCACCTAACGGTGACAGCTCCCTTTTCCAAAGGAAGCCCTAGATAGTATCTTCCTCTTTCTAATCCATCTTTTTTGACAAATGCGGGCGGAGCCTAAGCTCCGCCCTGATTCTTTGGGTTAGTCATGTTTTATCGGCTTGCCGATGGCGTCGTTGGACGGCAGATCAGCCAGCCATCCTTGGATGAAGGTCGCATCCATGATCGTGATTGCTCCATCCCCGTCGGTATCCGCCACGTCCTCATGATATGCGAACGTCGGGATATCCGCGATCCGGCGCCGGATCAATAAAGCATCGATGATCGTGATCTCCTCGTCGCCGTCGACGTCGCCGAGGAGAATTGCTCGGGGGATAACGGTCGAGGCCTCTGCGCTCACGCCGCTGTAGCTGAGAGCGGTTTCCTTTATATTGAACCTGACCGCGTCGCCCTGACGTGTTCCTGCAACGGTGAAGGTATCCGCATACGCGTCGCCCTCGCTGAGGAGCGCCGGGGTGATGGTGATATCGGTAAGGCCTTCCGCGCCGATCGTCTCCGCGGTGACGGTATCGACCTGCATGAACTTGCTGAACTTCAATGTATACATACCGGTCTCGGGATCCTTCTCAGCGATCGCGACGGGATGAGTCGTCTTATCGACCAGGCTGAAATTCAGATCCAGCTTTTCGGGAGGAACATCGAATTCCTCGGATGTGACGGTCTCATAGCCGTCCTTTGAGATCGTTACCTTGAAGGTGCCTTCATCGGTGAACCACGCATACGCGCCCTCGTTGTTGGTTCTCAGCGGGTTCTCCTGCTCAAAGTCGGCGGCGTTCCACTCGACCCACTCGCCGGTCTCCCTGTTCAGCTTATAGATGGTTGCGGTCGCGCCCTCTACACGATTGCCCTCGACCGCTTCATAAACATAGCCGGAGGGGTCGATGCAGTTACGCTGTTTGCTGCCGGGGTCGACCATGCCGACGTGGTCGTCGGGAAATACAACGTTTCCGTTCTCATCGAGGTAATAGCCGTGGTTCAAGGTTCTGAACAGGTTGTTGTCCTTGTTGCCCCACTCCCAGAGCGCCTTGAGTCCGCCGACAGTCGCGTCGCTCAGTGCGCCGGGGACGTCCGCCTGGACGAGATCGACGAAAACATCGAACGCAGCGTCACGGATCGTCTCGTTATAGTCTCCGAGCTTGCCGTGTGGCTTACCGTCCTTGTCGTAATAGAACGGCTCGTCCTCGTCATCGTCATCCTCGGCCGGCTCGGTCGCGCTGACAGGAGCGAGCTCTTTGATGCTTGTGCCGGTGGAAACAGGAGCTGATTTTGTACCGTAATAGTGAGAACGGTAGGTATCCTTCCGCTCACCGTAGTAGTAGAACAGATGCAGCTCGCCGGGTAGATTGTACTGTCCCGGGACAAGCTCATGAGCGTCGATATCAAAATTCCCTTCGCCGATCCACAAATCGCTTTCCTTGTCGTAGAACAGCTCCATAAACTGCCAGATCCCGTCCCTGTTGCTCATCAGGATGACGTCCGAGACGTTCTCGGCGTTATTGAGGCGGAACTTGAACTGCAGCATCTCCTTGGGATTCAGGATCACGACGGGGCTCGCGCCTCTCGTGAACATGTTGGTGATGTCAAAGGTATTTGCCTGATCGTCGTGGGAGATATTGGTTTTGCCGGGAGCGCGGAACCTCGTGATATTCACGACTTCATACGCTTCTTGCACCGTGACGGCGTT
The DNA here is from genome assembly GCA_947166135.1 of uncultured Clostridia bacterium. Classification (GTDB taxonomy): domain Bacteria; phylum Bacillota; class Clostridia; order Oscillospirales; family Acutalibacteraceae; genus Ruminococcoides. The sequence continues at coordinate 4,205 of CAMVDB010000062.1, forward strand.
CGGGATATAGCTGAAGGTAACGGTCTCGCTCTTCGTTCCGTTGCACTCGGCATATACCTCAAAGCGGTCGCCGTTTACCGCTTTATCACCCGCAGAGAGGATGCTCAAAGGCTCGGAGATATACTTTCCGGTATACTTGTTCGGCGTAACGGTATGGCTGACGGTCTCGCCCTTTGTGCCATCGCTGTTCAGATGGGTGATATAGATATTCACGCTCTTGCCCGAAAATGCAGAATAGCCCGAAAAGATCGCGCTGTCATCCGTCACGACGGATGGAGCGAATACAGAGAGCTTGGAAGCGGTCAGCTTCACGTCGCCCAAGGGCTTCTTAAAGTACTTGCGGTTATAACGGAACTCGACGCTTGCGCTCATATTTTTTAGACTGTCATTTCCGCCTTTCAGATATGCCGAAAAGCGTAAGGCGCCGCTCGACTTGCCGTTTTTCAGCTCAAAGGTTCTGTAGTCGCCGGTGTAGGCTGCGGCGTCAAAGTCGAATCCGTTCGCGGAGAAGGACGCGGGGATGATATCCAGATTATCGGGGAGCTCCAGATACAGCTTGCCCATCTCGATATTCTCGTCAGCCCAGTCGTCGCGGATATCGTATTTCACCGTGAAGTGGAGCAGGGTCTCGTCGATGCCGATGTTGCCGGTCGATTCGATCGCCGTTTTCTGGCGGTTATACACGTCGAATCTCTTATCAAAGAACTTCGGACAGTTGTCGAAGCTGGAATTGGAAAAATCCACATCCTCAGCCGCGGAACGCAGGGTGGTGAAGCTCGTGCAGTTCAAAAACGCGCTGTCGCCGACGCTGATTAGCTCGTCGGAGCACACGACCTCTATCAGATCCTTGGAGTTCTCAAAGGCGTGCATGCCGATCGTGCGAACGGTCTGCGGCAGTCTCAGGAAGGTAAGACCCGTATGAAAAAACACGCCGTCCGCCATATCCGTTACGGAATCGGGAATCTCAACATTTTGGAGAACGGAGCAGTTCGCGAAGCAATAGCTCGGAAGAGTGCTGACGCCGCTGCCGATCCTCACGGCGTACAGATCAAAGCAATCGTAGAACGCTCTCTTGCCGACGGTCGTAACGGTGTCGGGGATAGTAACGGAACGGATGCCGGATTTTCTGAAACAGTCGTCTCCGATCGCGGTGACCGACGCGGGGATCTTCACCTTCGTGACCTTGCCCGCTCCGTTGAGCATATTGTCAGGCAGGGCGGTAATCCCGTTCTCAATGGTTACAGAAGTAATATTCGAGCCGTCAAGAGGCGCGTTGGCGTAAGTCAGCGTTTTCGGGAAGCTGAGCGAGGTGACCGCGCTGTTGTTGCGAAAGACATGGGAGCCGATCTTTTCCAGATGATCGGGCAGAGTGATCGCCGTCAGCGACGTGGTACTTTCAAACGCGCCGTTTCCGATCTCCGTCACGCTCTCGGGAATGACGATATGCTCCAGAGAAGTACATTCCGAAAAAGCGTAGTCGCCGATCTTGGTCACGGTAGAGGGTATCGTGAGATCGGTGATCAGCGCGCAGCCCTTGAACAGCTGGCGGGGCAGCTCGGTGACGCCTTCTCCGAGGATGAATTCAGAGATATTGGATTCCGCAAACGGCCACTGGGTTTCTTTCAGTGTTGCGGGAACATAGATTGATGTCAGCGCGCTGCGGCGGAAGATGCTGATGCCCAGCTCCTCGATCCCTTCATGGAAGGTGCACTTGGTCAGCGCGGTCGTATCTCCGAACGCCCAGCTGCCGATCTTCCGGACGCTCGCGGGGATATCCAGCTCTTGCAGGGAGGTACAGGACACAAAAGCATCCTGTTCGATCGTTGTCAGCGTAGAGGGCAGCTTCACCTCAACGAGCTTTGAGCATTCACGGAACAGAGAATTCTTTAACAGGGTGATCCCCTCCGGGATCTCGACGTGCTCAACGCCCGAGCCTTGGTACAGGCTGAGCGGGATCGCAGTGATCCCATCGGGCAGGTTGATCGTTTTCAGTCCGCTGCAGCGGTTGAACGGAGAGGTTCCCTTCGTGACCGTGCTCGGGAAGTCGATCTCGGTGATCGGCGCACTTTCAAAGGTATTCCAGCCGATGTCTACCAGACCCTCATTCAGCGTGACGGTCGAAAGATTGGAACACCCGCTGAACGCGTAGTTGCCCAGCGTGGTCACGTTTGAGGGGATTTCAATTGAGGTCAAGGCGGTACAGCCGGCGAATGCGCTCGATCGGATCTCGGTGATATAGTCGGGGATCGTGACGGAGGCAAGGCTCGTACAACCCGAGAAAGCATTTTCGGGGATATACTTGACGCCGGAGCCGATTGAGAAGGAGGTCAGCGACGGACAGGCGGACGCCATATACTGGTCGATCTGCGTAACAGAATCGGGGATCGTGATAGATTCGAGCGCGCCGCAATCGGCAAAAGCGCCTCTTTCTATGGTCTTGACCTTTTCGGTAAGAGAGATATCCGTAAGGCTGTCACAGTTCGTGAACGCTTGCCAACCGACCGTCTCTGCGCTGACCGTGATGCTCCTGAGGTTGGCGCAGTTCGAAAAGGCATAGTTCCCTATTCTCCCGATGCCCTCGGGAACGGTAAGGCTCGCGATATTCGCGTTACGGTCGAACGCATTGTTGCCGATCGAGGTAACTACTTTGCCGCCCAGCGTCGAGGGGATCGTCACCTGCGCCTCGGTGCCGTTATACTTTACGATCTCGGCAGCGCCGCTGCTCAAAACGGTGTAGGTGTAGTCGCCGTCGGTGTAGGTCTCTGCCCCGGTTTGTGCGCTCCGCACTTCGGCAGCTAAGGCGGAGAAAGGCAGTCCGCCCACAAGAAGCGTTACCGCAAGGATAAGGCTGATAAAGCCCGATAGCCATTTTTTCACATTATCGCCTGCTTTCCTTATGTAATATGAAATAAAAAAGTGCGCCCATTAAGGCGCACTGAACCAAGACCTGTTAAACTGTATAACGAACGAAAGAGAATTCTTCTGCATCGTTTCCGACACCCTTCATTGTTTTCCGAGTTAGGGGTATTTGCATAATTACTCTATGAGTATACCATAGCTGATTGCTTAATGCAAGATGATAACACCTGTTAGTTTTTTATCAAGTCTTGACAGACAGCAATCATAGCAAAGAGATCCGATTTGACATTGACATAAGCTCATGGCTCACATAATAAGGCGAAGCTTTCCAGAAAATGAAAGGTCATTACAATCCGAAGGACCGACCGCATCCGTCGTGTGGAGCGGGAGAGAAAATCGCCTGCGGCGTGATCCGCACAGTATAAATTGCTGTATTTCACCCACAATAACAGTGAGGTGAAAGCATGGCAAAACAAGGAATGAAGCGTACCGAAAGGACGCATACAAAGCCGCGCAACGAACAGGCGGCTGTCCCCGAGATACAAGGCAAGGCAAAGCACGGCAAAGATCACGTCAACCCAATAATAGCAGGTACAAAAGCGCCGTCACAAAAGGTGTATCACACGACACCGTATACCCACGAAAAGCCGATCTCCAAGGTATACAAAGAGATCGACACCGATCTTGCGAGAGATAATCTCGAGAACAATATCCCCGATGCGGACTTGCAGGACTTATGACGGAGGTTCTGCAAGTCATCCTCGCGTCGCTGTTCTCGGCGGTGATCCTGTTCCTGATTGCAAAGATCATCGGGCATAAGCAGGTCGCACAGCTCGAGTTCTTCGACTACATCACGGGCATCACCATCGGCTCCATCGCCGCGGAGCTGGCGACCACGCTGGACAAGCCGTGGTGGAAGCCGACGATCTCGATGCTGGTGTTCGGCTCGATCACTGTCGCTTTAAGTATCATCACACGCCGGTTTGCGAGAAGCCGGAAATTCATCAACGGCACACCGACGATCATCATGAACGACGGCAAGCTGTACCGCAAGAATATGAAGAAAGCGAAGCTAGAGCTGAGCGAGTTCCTGCTCCTGTGCCGTCAGGAGGGCTACTTCGATTTGAATGATATCCAGACTGCCGTCTTTGAATACAACGGCAAGCTCTCTATCCTCCCGATCAGCACAAAGCGTCCGCTCAATCCCGAGGATATAAAGCTAACCCCCAAGCCCGAGCATATCGGTACGGAGATCATCATGGACGGCAGGGTGATGGACGATAATCTCAAGCGAAAAGGACTGAATGATGATTGGCTCCGAAAGGAGCTGAAAAAGCAGGGATACAAAAATGCCAAGGAGATATTCCTCGGCGTGTGCTACGACGAGAATCAGCTGACCCTGTTCCCTATGAAGGATGGAAATAAATGAAATCTGTATGGCAAGACACGGCACGTCTCCCGTGCTTCCCGCAATTAAAGAAAGATATCCGCACCGACGTATTAATCATCGGCGGAGGGATCGCGGGGATACTGACCGCGTACTTTTTACACCAAGCAGGCGTAAAATATGTTCTTGTTGAAAAGGATACGATCTGCTCAGGCACAACGCAAAATACCACCGCGAAGATCACCTATCAGCACGGCTTGACCTATCACAAGATTCTTAATATCAGCGGTATCGAAGCGGCTCGGCAATACCTGACCGCCAACGGAAGAGCGTTTGCTAAATACGCCGAGATGTGCGAGGAAATCGACTGCGATTACGAGATCAAGGACAACTATGTGTACAGCGTCGCCGATCGCAAAAAGCTCATTGATGAGATGGATGCTCTGCGAAGAATAGGCTATTCGGCTGAATTCTGTGAAAAACCGAATATCCCTTTGAAAACGGTAGGCGCAGTAAAGTTCCCGAATCAGGCACAGTTCCATCCGTTGAAGTTTATCGCTTCAATAGCTGATGGGCTGAACATCTACGAGCACACCTTTGTTCGCGAGATGATCGGCAACACTGCTGTCACCCATAACGGCAAAATCATCGCCGACAAGGTGATTACTGCGACGCACTTTCCGTTCATCAACAAGCACGGCAGTTACTTTCTGAAGCTCTATCAGCATCGCTCCTATGTTATCGGACTGGAGAACGCACAGGACGTCGACGGTATGTATGTCGACGAGTGTCGGACAGGCTTGTCGTTCCGCAATCACGGCGATCTTCTCCTGCTCGGGGGCGGCGGTCACCGAACGGGTCACAAGGGCGGCAACTGGAATGAACTGCAAAAATTCGCCGAAAGGGTTTATCCCAAAGCGACTGAACAATACCACTGGGCGGCGCAGGACTGCATGAGCCTTGACGACATCCCCTATATAGGGCAGTATTCAAAACGCACCCGCAACTTCTATGTTGCAAGCGGCTTCAATAAGTGGGGTA
>CAMVDB010000063.1 GCA_947166135.1 uncultured Clostridia bacterium
CGATGCAGCGCAAAGCCTGCCACCGCTTTGCTGACAAAATGGGCTGGACGATCGTTCACGAAGAGCAGGAGGACGGCGTATCCGGCCACAAGATCCGTGCCGAAAACCGTGACAAAATACAGGCTATCAAAGAGCTTGCCCGCAAGGGCAAGTTCGATATCCTGCTTGTATTTATGTTTGACCGAATCGGGCGTATCGCCGACGAAACGCCGTTTGTTGTAGAATGGTTTGTCAAGAACGGTATTCAGGTCTGGAGCACGCAGGAGGGCGAACAGCGATTTGATAATCACATCGACAAGCTGCTGAACTATATCCGATTTTGGCAGGCTGACGGCGAGAGCGAAAAGACCTCTATCCGTACCCGGACAAGCCTCGGGCAGATGGTTGAGGAAGGTCACTATAAGGGCGGCAGCGCGGCGCTCGGTTACGAGCTTGTCAAAAGCGGCAGACTGAACAAGCGCAAGCACGAGCTTTATGATTTGAAAATCAATGAAGAAGACGCTGCAATCGTCCGTCTGATTTTCGATAAATATACCAAAGAAGGTATAGGCATCCAGCGGCTTGCTAATTTTCTGAACAACGGCGGTTACGCCAACCCTACAGGAAACCGTTGGTCGTACAACACCATACGCAACGTGCTTCATAACCCGACTTATACCGGTTATCTCAGAAGCGGAGACAGCCGCTCGCCGTTTATCCCCGAATTGCAGATTATCTCGCAGGAGCAGTTTGACAGAGCGCAGGAGATATTGCGACAGCGTGCTGATGTACTGAAAAACACACCGCGCGTACCGCTGAATATGAAAGGCAATGCGCTGCTGTCCGGCAATGTGTTCTGCGGACACTGCGGAGCTCGGCTTCACTTATCAACGGCGAACAAGTGTTACACCAAAGCCGACGGCACAAAGGTCAAAAAACCTCGAGTTCGCTATGTCTGTTACGGTAAGACAAGAAAGATAACGCCGTGTGAAGGGCAGTCCGCATATATACAACACAAGCTCGACAGTATGGTAGAGAAAGTCGTAAAAGAAATCTTTGACCGTATCAAAGGAATTCCAAAGAGCACCATCATCAATTCACGCTACAAGGAGGAGCTGACGGTCAGAAAAGCCAGTCTCAAACGCGCTCAATCCGATTACGCCAAAGAGCTTGAAAAGCTGAACAAGCTGAAAGCAGAGGTTGTGAAGTCGATTCAAGGCGAAAGTGCCTTTTCACAATCTATGTTGGCAGGACTTGTCGAGGATTCCGAAAAGAAATGCGAATCGCTCAAAGCACAATGCGAAAGAGCGGAGAGCGAGGTTGAATCCTCAAAGAGCCTTATCAAAGACCTCAACGAACAATACGACGAGATCATTTCTTGGTCGAGCCTGTACGACAGCGCTTCTATTGAGGCGAAGAAAATGATCGTCAATTCGATGATCAAACGAGTTGATGTTTACCGCAACTATGAATTGAATGTAGAGCTGAATATGAATATCCGCCAATTCTTCCTCGGAATGGAAGAAAGCGAGAGTATTCCATTTACGGCATAACAGAGCAAAAAAATTATCCGCCTGTTCATAATGAACAGGCGGATTTTTTTTGGTGGACCATAGGGGGATCGAACCCCTGACCTCCAGATTGCGAACCTGGCGCTCTCCCAGCTGAGCTAATGGCCCTTGTCAATTGTATGAAATTGTAAATTGTTTTGGGGTGCGTAAGCTACCCGGTCGGGCTACCAACTGAGCTATACCCCCGTGTCAAATGTATGAAATTGTAGATGTCGGACTCACCATTAATGAATGGCGGGTCGGAGGCATCGTGAAACGATGTCGACGACAAAAATTTTCTATGGGGTGCGTAAGCGACCCTGTCGGGCTACCAACTGAGCTATACCCCCATAACGCTTAAGTATTATACAACATATTTTCGGATTTGTAAAGTGCCGAAGGCAAATTTTTTCATAAACTTTCAGATCGGGTATTATAAATTGCTCCGACAGGAAGCAAAACATCTTTTATACGATCTGATTTGGCAGGCTGCGATTATCGGTTGACACAGCCTGTGGTTTTTGATATGATTAATCTGTTAGAAAACGTTGATAACCTATCATTTTATGAAAAGAAGAGTGATATCACAATGGATAACAATAAACAAAAGAAGTTTACCCTTCCGACGATCGGCAAGGTCGAGCAAAATGTGCTCAGCTTCATCCAGCAGCACTTGCTGTTGATCGCGATGTTTGCGGTGACGGCGCTTGCGCTGATCATTCGGTTTATGCTGCGCGAAAATGTTTCGGGCGACGCCTATTACTACCTGCTGCCGTGGTATGATACCATCAAGGCAGGCGGTTTCAAGAGCCTGTCCCAGCCGGTTGGCAACTACGGGATCCTATACCAGTTCTGCATCACCTTGTTCACCGTCCTGCCGATGAAGCCGCTGTATACCTACAAGCTGTTCTCGGTCATCTTCGATTTCCTGTTAGCGGCGTTCGGTATGCATGTCATCATGAAGCACGAGACCTCTCACCGCGAGCTCAAGGGCGTGTTGATGTATGCAGCCGTTCTGCTCTCTCCGATTGTGTTTCTCAACTCCGCCTACTGGGCGCAGTGCGATGTGATCTACACCTACTTCTGCGTGCTGTCCGTGTATGAGATGTACCGTGACAAGTATCTGCCCTCGATGATCCTGTTCGGTGTGGCGATCACCTTCAAGCTGCAGGCGATCTTCGTCCTGCCGTTCCTGCTGTTCTGCTATCTGTACAAGAAGCGCTTTTCCATCCTCTATTTCCTGACAATCCCCGCGACGATGATCGTGTTGTCGCTGCCGGGTATCGTGATGGGGCGCGGCGTTTTCGAGGTGTTCACCATCTACTTCGATCAGACAACGACCTATCAGCAGATGACGATGAACTATCCCTCCTTCTGGACGCTGTTCCAGAACGCCTCTCTGGATGAATTCTATCAGAAGTTCCATACCGCGGCGACCCTGCTGACCGTAGCGGTGCTGGGTGTGTATATGGTTCTGTGGATCAAGAAGAAGATCCCGCTCAATCTGCGCAACTCGTTCTCGATGGCGTTTATCGTTTCCTATACCTGCGTGCTGTTTCTGCCTGCGATGCATGAACGCTACGGCTTTATCTATGAGATCCTCGCGATCTTCCTCGCGTTCTGGTACTACAAGACCATCCCGCTGCTGGTGCTGATGTATTTCACCACCTTCGGCACCTACAGCCACTTCCTCTTCGCGTACGGTATCGACAGTGTGCGGTTCGCGTGGTTCAATGTGCTGGTCTATGTGGTATATGTCATCTATCTGCATAAGCAGATGTTCAAGACCACCGAGAGCGACGACGCCCCGAAGCTGTCTCAGCCCGCCAAAGCATAAGCCTCATTTATTTGAGGATACTACAGCTCTTGGAAATAAATATGTTTAGGAGCCTGTATCATACTTGAAAAAAAGATAAGCGCTTCCCGTTCATTAACGCGGGAAGCGCTTTTTCATATCTTTAGGTCAATCTTCATCCCTCGGAGCTTTAACAAAGTGATGCACGAGGAACAGCATGATGATACCGCCGATCAGGTTGCCGATCCATACCCACTTCTGATCCAGCTGCATGCCGGTGGTGTTGGTGTACCAGAGCTCGGCGCCCATTACCAGCCCCAGCATCGCCAGCGTGACGATGAGGGAGATCAGCCACTCTTTCCAGTTGAATTTCTTCTTTTTCATATATAACACCTTCCGTCAGCGTTATAGTATAGCATAAGCTTTCGTGATTTGCAACATCAGGTATTGAACATGGAGAACATCCTGCCGAAGCTCTCGAAAGCCGCTTCGCTGCCGCCGACATAGTTGCCGGGGTAGTAGTAGGCGTAGACGAGACAGATATTGACGAAGAGAGAAGCAAACATCGAGATCAGGAGGATATGCTCGTAGATACGCTTTGCATCCTTGCCGCGCAGGTTACGGTAGAACAGGAACATCACGAACAGCGCGCAGGTCAGCATCTCCCACGCAAAGTCCATCATGTAGCGTACGCCGTAGCCGGACTCCCAGATCGAGGCGATGATGATGAACGGCGCGATGATCGCCACAGCACAGAACAGGATCGCCGCAGTCTTGCGACGGCTCTTATCGACGTATTTCAGCGCGAACGGTGAAGCGAAGAGGAAGAACATCGGCAGCGCACGGTACAGCAGACCGCAGCCGTTGTCCGTCGCGACAAAGTAGTAGCCGTTGACGCCGAGCTTCGACAGCGTGGTGGTGACGTAGGGGAACTCGCCTTGGAACGACGGCGGAGCGAGCAGGTAGTCGAAGAAGCCGATCGCCGCGAGCTGCGGGTGGAACTCGGTATGGGTGAAGTCGTTGATCGTCAGCGAGTACGCGATACCGAAGTCGGTGAAAGATCCGAACCGCGCGTGGTTATAGAGCATCTGGGCGCCGCCGATGATCGCGAACGGCAGCAGGGCGCACAGCAGATAGGTGATATAGGCTTTTTTCTTGCTCTCAGTCTTCTTGAGTTTGAGTACGCCGACGATGATGAAGATCACCGCCACGACGCACCAGATCGCAGTGGTCGGACGGCAGGTCACGGCGATCGCGAGGAACAGCGACGACAGCGCCGCTCTCAGCGGGCTGATTGCCTCCTTATCGTCACCGATGACGTTGGACGCGACGAGGAAGTAAGCGCCCAGTACCGTGAAGCAGAAGCCCGAGCTCTGGGCGATCTCGTAGAAGTTCGCCATCACCGTGCAGTACCACACGCCGCATGCCGCGTAAACCATGATGAGTGCCGCTGTGTACATCGACAGCGGGATATCCTTGAAGAATTTCTTCATCAACTTGAAGAAGGTCATCCCGAGGAAGATCAGCGCGATCGTGTTGAAGATCAGCACGCTGACCAGCGAGGGGAAGTAGTGCCCGGTGATCATGTGATAGGGGAGATACAGCAGGATCACGGGCCCGATGCCGTAGTAGGAGTAGTATTTGCCGTTATAGAGGACGTGATCCCACTTCGCGTCGATATTCTGCTCGGTACGCGCCGACCAGTCATAAGGATTCTCCATATTCAGCAGCGCGTCGTTGGGCGTATCTTTCAGTTCTACGTGTCCCGATTCAAACGCGTCGACCAGTTCCTGAGTGATCTGGTTGCCGCTGTTCATGTTGAAATCGCTTTTCAGGTTGATATTGACGGAGGACAGCACCATCGAGATCAGCACGACTGCGATGATCAATACGGCTGTGATCGCCTTGGTATTGTACAGCTGACTGCCGATGGGAGTACGGAATTTTACGCTTCTCTTGAAGAGATAGATGAACATCACACCCAGCGCGATCAGAAGGAACCTTAAGATGGAGAAGTGCGTCGGATAGTCCTCGTTGAAGCTTACGGAGCGCAGGGTCACGGTATTTTTATCCAATCCCGAGAGGTTGATCTTCAGCTTGCTGACCTTGCCCGAGAAGTCACAGACGATGTATTTGGTCGCCTCGATCTTGTTGAACACCGAGCCTTGCACCAGCCCTTGGCGCATGTAGTAGGAGGCGTTGGTCTCGTCCGCAAAGTCGATGCTGTAGTCGGTCTTGTAGGCGGAGCCTTCGACGTCGAGCTTGATGACGCCGATCTTCTGACCGAGAGCGGGGAATTCGATGGTAGCTGAATCGCCGTTGCTGACGAAGCCGCTGCCCGAGGGAGTCATCCCGGTGATCGTCGCCGTATTCAGATCAGGGGCGTTCTTCTCATAGCCGCCCTTCCAGAGGTGGTAGCTGTTGAGGTTGAAGCAGACCGCTTCGGTCAGCAGAACGACCAGCATCGCCTTCGCCATGTAGCCGACAAGCGCTTTTACGCCGTCTTTCTTACAACGAGCGGCAAGCAGCTCGGACAGTGCGAAGCTGATGATCGTTACGACCGCGACCCCTACGCCCAGCTCGCGCAGGTAGGGCGCGGCGATCCCCGCGATCAGCGAGAATACGACCGTTGCGCCGCAGGATGCGTAGCGCACGATCTTCGTGAACCTCCGTTCCTTGATGATACTCGCGACCGCGAATACCAACAGCGACAGAAGCGCTAAGATAAAGATGAATTTCATATAATCCTCCTAAGATGATATGATAGGTATTACAAAAACAATTCGGGATGCATGCGCGCGTAATGAAAGATGTATTGCTGTGCGATCCCCGCGTATTCGCCGAACGCTGAGATCTCGGTATCGGGGAACAGCGCCGCCATGGCACGTTTCATCCATACATCCATCGGGAATCCGTCCAGACGATGAAGTCCGTACAGCAGAACGCAGTCAGCGACCTTTATACCCACGCCCGTGATCTGCGTCAGCGCTTCACGAGCCTCGTTATAGGACAGTTGTCGGATCGCCTCGAGGTCGATCGTTCCGTCCGCGACCTTCTGTGCCGCGTCGATGATGTAGCGGTGACGAAAGCCTGCGCGGATAGGGGAGAGGTCGTCGGGTGTGAGCGTCGCCAGCCGTTCGGCAGTCGGAAAAGCGTACCGATCGCCGGAGATCTTCTCGCCGAAGTTTTCGCACAGTCGTTGCACGATCCCCGTGATGCGCTTGATGTTATTGTTCTGTGAGATGATGAAGCTGATCAGCGCTTCAAACGGCTCCTGACGCAGGATGCGTATGCCGGGCGCATAAGCGGCGGCGTCGGCAAGCACCGGATGGATCGCCGAGAGCTCCCGCTTGATCGCGCTGTAGTCAAGGTCGAGATCGAAGTAATCCCGCCATACAGCGCGGTCATCCTCATTGGCGCCGTCGAGGATCAGTCTGTCGCCTTCTACCCTCGCAGACGCGACCTTGCCGCGCACCACGCCGGTGAAGCTGCCGTCCTCCAGCTCACGCCAGCGGAAGCACTGACCGCAGTCGAGCGTTTCTTTCAGATCCAGATCGGTAATGTGTTCAAAAACCATAAGATAAATTGTCCTGTATAAAATTCAAAATAAGTATACCATATTCATTTGCAATATGCTATAATATTTTAAAATAATTTCGCAGACAACCGCTGACGACGTTTACAGGAGGTAGCTATGAAGCCGAATATCACCACCATCCCGATCACCGATCTATTCACCGAGACCGACGGCTGTCCGATCTGCCGCATGCATCGCATGATCGAGTCCCAGTATGTGGAGTACATCACCGGCGCGGCGATGATGGCGCCCGACGTGCGTGTCCAGACCAACAAGACCGGCTTTTGTCACCGTCATTTCTCGATGATGGTCAACACGGGACCCCGCCTGTCGAACGCCCTTCTGCTCCAGACCCATATCGACGAGCTGAGGAAGAAGGTGTTCCCGAAGAAGAAAACCGACGCTCCCGATAAGAAGATGCTTGCAGCGATCCGTGAGAACGACGGTACCTGCTATGTCTGCGACCGTATCGAGCGTGATATCCTTCATCTTCTCGCTACCGTCTACGTCCAGTACGGCTCCGATCCCGCCTTCCGCGAGCAGTACCGTGCTCAGGACTTTATCTGCCTCGATCACTATGCGCTGGTGATGTCGAGCGTGAACAAAAAGGCGATGGATAAAAAGACCCTCGCTGATTTTTACGATGCGACCAATACGCTCTCGAAGGACTACATGGACACCCTCTATGACGACGTCACCCACTTCACCACCATGTTCGATTACCGTAACGCAGGCGGCGATTACAAGAACAGCAAGGACGCCATCGAGCGCAGTGTGACCTTCCTGACCTCTTATCCGGTCGATGAAAGCTTGAAATAACCTTTAACAGACGCAGAAAAGGCTGACCGCCCGGTCAGCCTTTTTATGTTGGAACAGCTTTATTTCAGACCGGCTTCGCTGCGATAGATCGCCGTGATCTGCTCCGCCTTGTCGGACACGATCATCGAGACATACAGACCATTCTGTTGAACGGAGCACTTCTCGATCATCGCTGCCTGCTCGGGGTTATAGCTCTTGTTCTGGTCGAGCTTCGCCTTGTAGCGGTTCTCTAGCTTTTCCTTGACGGTTGCGGCGCTCGAGTCATCGACCGCCTTGACCAGTACGATCTCCTCCTGCTCCACGCCGGAGGAATTGACGCAGCCGGCGAACTCAGCCGCCATGTCGGCGGTGATGCCGTAGTAGCGCTCCATCAGGCTGATATCGTTCAGCTCCGTTACATTCTCAAAGCCGACCTGTGCCTTGATGTCGCTGTAGATATCGGTCAGCGGCTTCGCGTTGGAGTTGCCGCAGGCACAGCACAGTACCATGACGACCGCCAGTAAGAGGATCAGTGTTTTTTTCATATCCGTTTCCTTTCTTGATGTAATATCGTGATCAGAAAAATGTGACAGGATTTTTCTTGATTCACTGTATTTCGACTGATTTCGTTCTCATATAATAACACAACAGAATTCGAAAATCCATAGTTTTGGTTGAAAAAACTGACAAAAATCGACTGTTGCAATTGTAGAAAAATGCCAAAACACAGGAGGCTCCCTTGCGGAAGCCTCCCGATGATTCGATAATAATGATTAAGCCTTGCCGACGGAGCCGAAGATCTCCATCTTCTCCTTGACCTTCGCCTTGATTGCCTCGGTACCGGGAGCGAGCAGCTTTCTGGGGTCGAAGCCCTTGCCCTGCTTGTCCTTGCCTGCCTCGATATAAGCGCGGGTAGCCTCAGCGAATACGAGCTGGCACTCCGTGTTGACGTTGATCTTGCTGACGCCCAGCGCGATCGCCTTCTTGATCATGTCGTCCGGGATACCGGTGCCGCCGTGCAGAACGAGGGGCATGTCGCCGGTCTTCGCCTGGATCGCGTCGAGAGTCTCGAAGGAGAGACCCGGCCAGTTCTCGGGATATACGCCGTGAATGTTGCCGATGCCGGCAGCCAGCATGGTAACGCCCAGATCAGCGATCATCTTGCACTCTTCGGGAT
>CAMVDB010000064.1 GCA_947166135.1 uncultured Clostridia bacterium
ATTACATATTGTGCTGATAGGTTATCCATATTATTATAACTGATTATTCCGGTAATAGCAAGAACTATTTGTTGCGGGTTTTTATTGCATAAAAGCCGCGTTTATGCTATATTTATGTATAAATCATAGCTCTCAGAGGTGATAGTATGAGTAAAGACAGATTAGCGGCGTTTATGGACGCGGTGCTTGCGATCATCATGACGATACTGGTGCTCGAGCTCCCGAAGCCCGATCCCGTTACGCTCGACGGCGTACTGGCGCTCGGCAATACCTATGTGACCTATATCCTCTCCTTCTTCTGGCTGGGTACGATGTGGATCGGTCTGCATAACGAGTGGCATCACATCCGCGTCATTAATAATAAGATCGTCTGGCTGGGAATCATCCTGCTCTTCGTGACCTCTTGGATCCCCTACAGCATGAGCGTTGTCGCGCTCGACCCGATGAACCGCCTCGCCCAGGGACTGTACGGTGTGTCGGTGCTGTTGGTGACCTTCGTGAACATGATCCTGTCTTTCGCGCTGTACCGCTGTCACTACGATATCGAGGAGTGTGACTCCGAAAGGCATAAATGGCTGTTGAAGATTCGCTATATCCCCGATATCATCATCAAGATCATCGGTATTTATGTTGCGCTGTTTGTTTATCCGCCCGCGATGATCTACGCTGTCTTTTTGGCGATGCTGTGGATGATCTTTCCGTTCGAGCGGTTCTATGATAAGAAAAAGTCATAATATAGAAGAAGTCATAATACAGGAGTAAGGTGACTATGAAAAAACGGTTATGTTTGATTTTGATAGGCGCCGTTCTGGCGCTGAGCGCGTGCTCGGGCGGCGTGAAAACGGGAGAGGCTGTTTCTCCGACCGCCGCTGAGACCTCATCGGAAACTCAGGGACAGATCACCGTGAAACGCGATATGGATACGACCTATGAGTACGAGACCCGCGAGCTGTGGTGTGAGAACAACGGCAACCGTATCTACGGCAAGGCGTTTATCCCGAAGGTCGAGGGGGTCACGCGATTCCCGCTGATCATCCATGCCCACGGTATGGGCTCCAACCACGAGGCGGGGGAGGGCTTCTGCAAGCGCTACGCGGAGCACGGCTTCGCTTCCTACACCTTTGACTTCCCCGGCGGCAGCAAGCCGTCGAATGAGAATAAGAGCGACGGCGATCCGCTGCAGATGTCGCCCGTGACCGAGGCGGCTGACCTGCAGGCGATCCTCGATACGGCGCTGACGTGGGACTTTGTTGATCCCGCGTATGTGTTCCTCGAGGGCGGCAGCCAGGGCGGCTTGGTCGCGACGATGGTGGGTCTCGACAATATCGATACCGTACACGGTATGATCCTGCATTATCCGGCACTGTATATGCCGCAGAATATCGCCTCATGGTTCAATTCGCCCGAGGATGTCCCCGAGTCGCTTTCGTTCGGCGACGATTATACGCTGGGAAAAAAGTTCGCGGTCGATCTCTTCGGCGTGGACGTCGTCAGCCGTCTCGGCGAGTTCGACAAGAACGTGCTGATTCTGCAGGGCTCGGAGGACGCGCTGGTTCATCCGCAGATGATCGAGGAGGCGTCTCACAGCTTCCCGCACTGCGATTTCATCATGATCGAGGGCTCGGGTCACGGCTTCAGCGGCGAATACTTCAACCTCGCCGTAAAGTACGGACTGGAGTATCTGTTTGAGAACACCTGATCGATAATAGCCTGAAAGTCTCGCTCGACGGGGCTTTTTCCTTTATATAGTGTAAAAAATGTTGACTATTGCCGTGCTTTGGAGTAATCTAATAGAAGTGTGTATACCAATCTCTGATTGATGATCAATGATGACGGTAAGGAGGGAGAATGATGACGACTGAGGATCACGGCATTTCGGCGCGGGAGCTGAATCAGCTGTCCGCCGACAGCTACACGCTGATCGACGTGCGCCATCCCGCCTCCTTTTCCTATGGGTCGATACAGGGCGCGGTCAATCTCCCCGATGTGCTCGATTCCGCCGAGAGGGGAGAGCTCCCTCTTGACCGCATGCCGATCCTCTTCTGCATGCACGGCGATACGTCGAAGGATCTCGCCGGGTCGCTTTGCCGCCGCGGGGTCGACGCGCGGTATTTGATCGACGGCTACGAGGGATGGCTGAGGGAGAACTGCGACGGCGCCGACCGTTCCCTCGAAGCTCAGCGGAGCATCACCGGTAAGCGGCGCTTCAAGGAGAAGCTGTTTCAGCCCTTCACCAAGGCGATCGTTGAGTTCGATATGATCCGCCCCGGCGACAGGATCGCCGTCTGTATCTCGGGCGGCAAGGACAGCATGCTGATGGCGAAGCTCTTTCAGGAGCTCAAGCGGCATGACAAATTCCCCTTCGAGCTCGTCTTCCTCGTCATGGATCCCGGCTATAACGCGCTTAACCGCATGATGATCGAGAATAACGCGAAGGCGCTGGGGATCCCCGTCACGATCTTTGAGACGCGTATCTTCGACGCGGTCTATAAGATCGACAAGTCGCCCTGCTATCTCTGCGCGCGCATGAGGCGCGGTCATCTGTATAAGCAGGCGCGTGACCTCGGCTGTAACAAGATCGCGCTGGGGCACCACTATGACGATGTGATCGAGACGATCCTCATGGGCATGCTGTGGGGCGGTCAGATACAGACGATGATGCCCAAGCTCCGCTCGACCAACTTCGAGGGGATGGAGCTGATCCGACCGCTGTACTATGTGCGTGAGGCGGATATCAAGGCGTGGCGCGATCATCTCGGGCTCCACTTCATCCAGTGTGCCTGCCGTTTTACCGACGAGAGCAGCAGGGGCATGTCCGACGGCGCGAATCTCTCGAAGCGCCTCGATACTAAGCTCCTCATCCGTGAGCTGAAAAAGACCAATCCGCATGTGGAGGCAAATATCTTCAACAGCATGCATAACGTCAACGTGGATACCGTGATCGCTTATAAGAAGAACGGCGTCAAGCACAGCTTCCTCGAGGCTTACGAACAGAACGGCGGAGGTGACGCATGAGCTCGCTGACCGATTACGTCAGGTGGTATGCCGATCTGTCGTTCTACGATATGCCGTTCAACGACGTCGATAATCTCGTGCTGTCAACGCTGACCTACTACCATTTCGATTTGTTGAAAAAATCCGAGGGCAAGGCGGCTTCTTTGCGCCGTTGCCTGCAGGGAGACGCCGGCAGCGGCTTCTATAAGGCGGTGTATGATTCCCGCCGCTTCGGTACGCTGCTTGTTTCGGATCTCACCGAGGTATTCGACCGTGAGAACGATACCCAGTTCGCGGCGATGCAGTTCCATCTCTGTGATAACATTTACTATATCGCCTTCCGCGGTACCGACAATACGCTGGTCGGCTGGCGGGAGGATTTCATCATGAGCTACCGCCGTACCTGCGGCCAGGAGCTGGCGCTCGGCTATCTTGACCGTATCATGCAGGACGGTAGGGAATATATCGTCGGCGGTCACAGCAAGGGCGGTCATCTGGCGATGTATGCCGCCTGTCATCTTGATGACGAGAAGCTCGGTAAGATCACTCATGTATATAATAACGACGGTCCCGGGCTGTGTCCCGAGGTCGACGACGTCAGCCTGATCGGTCGGATCAGGAACCGCACGACCGTCATCCTGCCGCAGTACTGTATCTTCGGGCGTATCTTCGCACACGATATCCCCGACGTCAAGATCGTGTCGAGCTCCTTCAAGGGTATCGTGCAGCATGATATCATCAGCTGGGGCGTCGATCACGGCGCTCTCGATACCGTCGATGACTTCGAAGAGTCCAGCTCGTGGATCAACGATGTCGCGGAAAAGTGGATCGGCGATATCTCCCCCGAGGAGCGCGAGAAGCTCGTCGGCGCGATCTTCGATACCTTTGAGGAACGCGGCGCCGAATACTATACTCAGATGTTCAGCGAGGGGATCGACGACGTGGAGGAGGTCGTGAAGAACGTCGTCGAGTCGGACGCGGTCATCACCGCCGCAAAGCTCCCCGGCAAGGTGCTGTTCGGCGATTTCTTCGATCGCCTATTCAGCGGCAGACTCAGGCGCTTTCTCGACGCAGGCGAACTGGTCGAGGGGATCATACTGACCCTTCTTGGGCTGTTGATGGTGCTTGTGCCGCGCCAGACGTTCTGGATCGTCGTAGCGGTACTGCTGGGCGGAACGGTCGCCTTCCAGCTCTGGTATACGATCAAGAAGCTGCGGCAGAGTCGCTGGAACTTCGCGCGCGAGCGAACGCGGGTGTATATCCTGCTCGCCTGTGCGACGGTCTTTGTCGTCACGCTCGTGAAGCCGCAGGCGGTGTTCATCGTCGGCAGTGCGATCATCGGCGGATGGCTGCTGCTGTCGGCGTATAAAAGCCTGCTGAAGGTGAAGTCGAGCCGCAAGTGGGATTTCGGAAGGTTCAGAAATATCGTGAAAGCCGTTTTGTATACGGGCTGCGGTGTGTTCATCATGGCAGCTCCGGTCGAAACGCTCAAGTGGTTCATGCTCGCGCTGGGCGCGGTAATGGTGATCGACGGCATCGCTACCGTGATCGCTACCCTGCTCAAGGCGAACAGAAAATACAGCCGTCAACACAGCGGCAATAAACAATAGCAAGGGTCAAGGAAAAATGAAAAGAGAAGGGTTCAAATCAAGGTTAGGGTTTATTCTGGTCAGCGCCGGCTGTGCGATCGGTATCGGCAACGTATGGAAGTTTCCGTATATTACGGGTCAGAACGGCGGCGGACTGTTCGTCCTGTTTTATCTGCTGTTTCTGGTGATACTGGGCGCTCCCGTGCTCACCATGGAGCTTGCTGTAGGCCGCGGCAGCCGCAAGAGCGCCGTGCAGGGCTACAAGGAGCTCGAGCCTAAGGGCAGCAAGTGGCATCTGCACGGCTGGGTGTGTATCCTCGGCTGTCTGATGCTGATGATGTACTACACCACCGTGTCGGGCTGGATGCTCAACTACGCCGTGAAGTTTACGACAGGCGCCTTTGACGGCGTGACCTCTGAGGCAGTCGGCGGCGTGTTTGAGAATATGCTCGGCTCTCCTGCCGAGATGCTCGGGTTTATGGGTATCACGGTCCTGATCGGCGTACTTGTATGCAGCTTCGGTCTGCAGAACGGTATCGAAAAGATCAGCAAGGTGATGATGCTGTGCCTGCTGGGGCTGCTCGTCGTGCTTGCCGTCCACAGCCTGACCCTCAAGGGAGCGGGCGAGGGCGTATCGTTCTATCTGCTTCCGAGCTTTTCGCGTGCGAAGGACGTCGGTATCGGCCATGTGATCACCGCCGCGATGAATCAGAGCTTTTTCACGCTTTCTCTGGGCGTTGCGTCGATGGAGATCTTCGGCAGCTATATGAGCAAGGATCATACCCTCGGCGGCGAGTCGCTGCGTATCTGTGCGCTGGATACCTTTGTCGCGATCATGTCGGGTCTGATCATCTTCCCCGCGTGCTTCTCCTATAATGTTGAGCCTACCGCGGGTCCCTCGCTGATCTTCGTCACCCTGCCGCAGGTCTTTATCCACATGCCTCTCGGCAGACTGTGGGGTTCGCTGTTCTTTGTATTTATGACCTTCGCGAGCCTGTCTACGGTCATCGCCGTGTTCGAGAACATCATCGCCGCGGGTATGGATAACTTCGGCTGGAGCCGGGTGAAGAGCTCTGTGATCAGCTTCTTTGTCCTGCTGATCACCGGTGTGCCCTGTGCGCTGGGCTATAACCTGCTCAGCTCTGTCCATCTGATCGGCGGACGCGATATCCTCGATTCCGAGGACTTCATCGTCAGCAATCTTCTGCTGCCGATCGGCGCGCTGGTGTTCACCTTCTTCTGCGTGACGCGCTTCGGATGGGGCTTCGAGAAGTTTCAGGCGGAAGCGAATACCGGCAAGGGATTGAAGATCCCGACGTGGATGAAGTACTATTTCCGCTTCGTTCTGCCGGTACTGGTGTTGGTCATATTCATCGCGGGTCTTATCCCGCAGTCGTAATCTATTATAAGGAGGATTTACTATGCTCTGGGAAGCTGAATTCCTGCGCTCACTGGGAGCGCTCCGCTCGCCGTTCATGGACAAGGTAATGGAACTGTTGTCGATGCTGGGCGATCACGGTATCTTTTGTATCTGTCTGGGCTTGGTGCTGCTGATCTTTGCCAAGACCCGCCGCACCGGTGTTCAGGTGTTGCTGTCGATGGCGCTTGCCTATATCTTCGCGAACCTGATCCTCAAGAACCTCGTCGGTCGTGTGCGTCCCTATGACGCCTATACCTTCATCGAAGCGCTGGTGAAGAAGCCGCATGACTCGTCCTTCCCCTCGGGTCATTCCGTCAACGTGTTCGCCGCGGCGACCGCTATCTTTCTCGAGCATAAGAAGACGGGTATCGTTGCTCTGGTGATTGCGACGCTCGTAGCGTTCTCTCGTCTGTATAACTGCGTGCATTATCCTACCGATGTTCTTGCCGGACTGGTGATCGGTATCATTTTCGCGGTCATGGTACATTATCTGATCTTCCCCAAGTGTGAGGACGGCGTCCGTAAGCTCAGGGAGAGAAAACACGCGTGAGTAGTTTGGTACAGGCGGTCTTTGACTATGTCCGCACGACCTACGGCGTAGAGCCGGATTATCCTTTCCCGACAGCGCCGGACTATCCCGTTCTGCGCCATCCCGATACGCGCAAGTGGTTTGCGCTGATCATGGATGTGCCGCGTTATCGTCTGGGACTTTCGGGTGAAGAACGTGTCGATATCCTGAACATCAAGTGTGATCCGCTCCTCAGCGGTTCTCTACGATTGCAGGAGGGTTATTTTCCCGCGTATCACATGAACCATGACGGCTGGCTGACGATCCTGCTCGACGGTACCGTACCGCTCGACGAGATCACGCCGCTGCTGGATATGAGCTTCGAGCTGACGTTGAAAAAGCCGAAAAAGGGAAAAGAATAGAATAATATAGGATATGAAAACGACCGCCACGCTGTGTGACGGTCGTTTGCTACTTAGTATGAGTTTATATCAGACTGATTCATGATGGGATAATCGGATATCAGCGGATCATCTCGCCTTGATATAGTCGGCGAGCAGATCGACGATCTTTTCCTCGCTCAGCTTTGAGGAGTCGATGCACAAATCGTAGTTCTCCGTCATACCCCATTTCTGCCCCGAGTAGAAGCTGTAGTAGTTGGCGCGGTTTTTATCGGTCTTATTGATGATATGCTCCGCTTTCGCGGCGTCGATCCCGTGCTTACGGATACTCTGATCCTTACGGAATTCCATATCGGCATAGATGAAGATGTTTACGCAGTTGGGGTTGTCCTTCAGTACATAATCGGCACATCTGCCGACGATCACGCAATTCTCACGCGCGGCGATCTCCTTGATGATCTTATGCTGCAGAAGATAGAGCTTGTCGTTGACGGGAAGATCGCCCATCGCGGGGAATCCGCTGCCGAAGCTGTACATGCCCATCGAGAGGGAATAGAGCAGGCTGTTCGCCGCCTTCTCATCAACGCCCTCAAAGACCTCGGGGTCCATTCCGCTCTCCTTCGCGGCGATGGAGATCAGCTCCTTGTCATAGAAGTTGACGCCGAGCTTATGAGCCAGCTTTTCGCCGATGGAACGTCCGCCGCTGCCGAATTGTCTGCCGATCGTAATAATGAATCTTTCCATAATATACCTCGTA
Source organism: uncultured Clostridia bacterium (assembly GCA_947166135.1). Lineage (GTDB taxonomy): Bacteria > Bacillota > Clostridia > Oscillospirales > Acutalibacteraceae > Ruminococcoides. Next base: position 7,670 of record CAMVDB010000064.1, read on the forward strand.
TCAATATCCTGTGTTACACATATTATAATACCACAAAATAGCGAAAAGTAAATTACAGGTTTGTAACATTTTGAAATAGCTCTTGACCTTTATGTCGAAATGTGGTATAACATAACTCGCGTCAGTTATGAAGCGATTCGAAACCGCTTAGAAATCAAGCTGTTTTCTGACCCTTTTGCATAGGCTTGATGGATAGGCGATTTTTTGAGCCCATTTTTAAAAGAATCGATTTTCAAATTTTTTCAAAAAAATTGAAAAAAGTCCTTGACAAATGAGCCTGAATCGAATATAATATGACTTACGCTGAGCACGAGAGATTACAGCTCTGTAATCACTTAAAGTTCAGCAAAAGGACCTTGAAAATTAAACAACGAAGAAGATAACCCGTAATTACTTTGAGAGC
>CAMVDB010000065.1 GCA_947166135.1 uncultured Clostridia bacterium
CGCTGATCGGCGCGCACGGCTTCACCTTCAAAAACTTCCCCGAAGCGATGAAGAAGATGAACTTCCTCACCGTTTTCGGAAACTCCCTGATCATCACCGTATGTGCGACCGTATTTACCATCCTGCTGTCTTCGATGACGGCGTTCGTCATCGTCCGTAACGGAAGATGGAAGCTCTGCACGCTGATCTTCTCGCTGATGATCGCGTCGATGGTCATTCCGTTCCAGGTTCTGATGGTTCCGTTGGTTTCTGTATACGGTCCCATTTTGAACTCCCGCATCACCCTGATACTGATGCACGTCGGCTTCTCGATGTCGATGGCGGTATTCATGTTCCACGGGTCGATAAAGACGAATATCCCACTGGAGCTTGAGGAGGCGGCTACGATCGACGGCTGCAACCGTTGGCAAACTTACTGGAAGGTCGTATTCCCCCTGCTCAAGCCCACCATCGCCACCGTCGGCATCATCAATGCGATGGCATATTGGAACGACTACCTGCTGCCCAGCCTGGTTCTCAAGAAGAAGGAACTTTATACGATCCCGATCGCTACCCAGGCTTTCTATGGCACCTATTCAACAGATATTGGTTTGATTATGGCGGCTCTGCTGCTTGCCATGCTCCCCATTTTGATTCTGTACGTATTCCTGCAGCGCTACATTGTCGAGGGCGTTACCTCCGGCGCTGTCAAAGGATAATTTCTATTTTCATGCTTTCCTTCTCCTTTTCAAGAGTAAACGCCGGTTAACGCCGCAGCTATCTGATATCGTGATGTCAGATTAACCGGCGTATACTCGGGGGAAGACAAAGCAAAACATGGGATAAGGAGGTTCCGCTGGATGAAAAAAATATTTAAATCAGACAGTCCCATCATGAAGGCGCTGACAATCGCGGCAGATCTTCTTATTCTGAATTTGCTGACCATGGTTCTTTGTATTCCCATCATCACGATGGGCCCCGCCGTCACAGCCATGAACGATATCGTCATTCACATCGTCCGCGGCGAAGAAGGCTACACCGTAAAACCGTATTTCCAATCCTTTAAGGCGAATTTTAAGCAGGGCATGATTCTGGGGCTGATACTGGCGGCCGCAGCCGGGATCCTCTATCTGGATTATCTTGCTGCGCAGACGTACATTCCCATTATGAGAGCTCCGATCATCGCGATCGGCGTCATCATCCTGGCGATCGCGTTTTATGCGTTCGGTATGCTTGCCCGCTATGAGAATACGCTCCGCGGCACGATGAAAAATGCCGCGATGCTGGCAGTGGGGAATTTCCCCCGCACTCTGTTTATGGTCGTATGCGCCGTTGGATTGTGGCTCGTATGCATCCATTTCTATCAGTTCGGAATACCGATTTTACTGCTGTTCGGCCTTTCGCTCCCGTGCTATGTGAACATTCTGCTTTTGAACGGAGTTTTCCGTAAGCTGGACGGAGAAGAGGAGCCGGAAGACGAAGAAGAAGGCGAAGCAAATAACAGCAAGCTTTGGAAAAAGTTCTATCAAAAGAAATAAACCATAAGGAAGGAATTATGCCTAGTATTCTTCTTTCCCGTGCGCGTGATTATGAAACCGAGCACCTTTTTGATGTGCCGCCTGCGCATCTCCCGCGTTTTCATGTAACGGGAGGCGTCGGCTGGATCAACGACCCAAACGGCTTTTCGCTGTATCGGGATGAATATCATTTGTTTTTTCAGTATAATCCCTATGATGTATATTGGGATACCATGCATTGGGGACACGTCAAGACCCGGGATTTTATCCGATGGGAACGCCTGCCCTGTGCGCTGGCTCCGGACAAAAGCTATGATGAATTCGGTTGCTTTTCCGGCAGCGCTGTTGAGCTCCGGGACGGACGGCACCTATTGATGTATACAGGGGTCGCAAAAGCCGACGACGGCGAAGATCGCCAGACCCAGTGCATCGCCTTCGGAGATGGGATCAACTACGAAAAATATAAAGCAAATCCGGTAATCACAGCGGATTTACTGCCGCCCGACGGAAGCCCCGTCCATTTTCGGGATCCGAAGATTCAAAAGGCCGGCGATAAATTTTCAGCCGTGGTGGGCAACCTCACCTCCGACGGCAGCGGCGCCGTACTTCTGTTTGAAAGCGATGACGCGCTCCATTGGCGCTTTGTCAGTAAGGTCGCCGCATCCGAAAACCGGATCGGCAGGATGTGGGAATGTCCCGACCTGTTCCGGTTGGACGGTAAGGACGTCCTGATCGTCAGCCCGCAGGAGGTTCGCTCCCATGACCTGGAGTTTATCGACGGCAACACGACGCTTTGTCTGATCGGAGAGCTGGACGAAAACAGCAGGCTCATCCGGCAGACGGAACAGACGATCGACTACGGACTCGATTTTTATGCACCCCAAACCGTTCTGACAAAAGACGGCAGACGCGTGATGATCGCGTGGATGCAGTATTGGAACAGCGTTGAGGTTCGCCCGATAAAAGAACTGCCCTTCTTCGGCCAGATGACGCTTCCGCGCGAGCTGAACGTTCGCGACGGCAGGCTGATTCAGAACCCCGTCAGAGAGCTTTTGAATTATCGCGGCAACAAGATCGTATACGAGAATATCTCCGTGAGCGAAAAGATCGCGCTATCGTGCGTGAAGGGAAGAAGCGTTGACTTTACGGTCACGATCAAACCGGACAAAAGCGACAGTTTCAAAAGCGTCACCGTCAATGTCGCCGAGGGAAAAGACCATTCGGTCGCTGTCTGCTATTGCCCCGCTGCCGGAACCGTCCACGTTGACAGAAGTCGCGGCGGCTGGCCGGAGAGTGTCTTGAATCAGCGCGAGTTCGCGGTACGCGACAGAGCAGGGGAGATTACGCTGCGTTTTATTCTGGATCGATACAGCATGGAGCTCTTTGTCAACGGCGGTGAAGAAGCGGCAAGCTTTGCCATTTTCTCACCTCAGGAGGCTGACGGGATCAGCTTTGAAGCCGAGGGCAAAGCTATCGCTGATATCGAACTGTACACACTGGATATTTAGTATCCGCAATCATTATCCGACAAATTATTACTATTACACTATATCATATAATCCATTGGCGAACGGTCACTCCACACTATGAGCGTTCGTACATAAAAAAAGGAGGATTATTACCGTTAGCTTGCGGTGCGGCAGCGTGGAGACCTGTCGTAATGCGGTGCATCTTAAGAGCTTTTGCAAAGGATGCCGCGAGGCGGTTCGGAGGAGTCCTTTCCGTCAGAGCATATGTAAATGGCAGAAGTTATATTAAAAGGAATCAAAAAGGTCTACGACGGCGACGTAACAGCCGTTCATGACGTCAATCTTCATATTCAAGACAAGGAATTTATCGTTCTGGTCGGTCCGTCCGGCTGCGGTAAGTCCACGACTCTCCGCATGGTAGCGGGTCTTGAGGATATTTCCGACGGAGAACTGTATATCGACGGTAAGTTATGCAACGACGTTGAACCCAAGGATCGCGATATCGCGATGGTATTCCAGTCCTACGCGCTGTATCCTCATATGACCGTCCGCGATAATCTCGGCTTTGCGCTGAAGCTGAAGAAGGTCCCGAAAGCGGAGATCAAGAGAAAGGTAGAAGAGGTCGCCCGCGTACTGGATATTACCCAGTATCTTGACCGTAAGCCGAAGGCTCTCTCCGGCGGTCAGCGCCAGCGTGTTGCGATCGGTCGCGCGATGGTTCGTAACCCGAAGGTGTTCCTGATGGACGAGCCGCTGTCCAACCTTGATGCAAAGCTGAGAAACCAGATGCGCGCCGAGATCATCAAGCTTCGTTCCCGCATCAACACGACCTTTATGTATGTAACGCATGACCAGACCGAGGCGATGACGCTGGGCGATCGTATCGTCATCATGAAGGACGGTTTTGTCAATCAGATCGGTACGCCTCAGGAGTTGTTCGGCAAGCCCGTCAACCTCTTTGTCGCTGGCTTTATCGGTATGCCCGTCATGAACTTTTTTGCAGGCTGCAACCTGTTGCTCGAGGGCGGCAAGTATTACGCAGAGATCCGCAACGTCAAGTTCGAGCTTGACGAGTTCCAGCAGAAGGCGCTCAAATCCCGCAATCAGAAACCCTGCGAGATTATCTGCGGCATCCGTCCCCAGCATATCACTGTCGGCGAAGGTGAGCTGAGCGCGAAGGTCGAGGTCAGCGAGCTACTCGGTACCGAGTTTAACCTCCACGCCCGTTCCGGAGATGACGAGGTCGTCATGGTCATCCCCACGATGGATCTTAATACCGACGTTTCAATGGGAGCGAACATCAAGTTCACCGTCCAGCCGAAGCTGATCCAGCTCTTTGATAAGGAAACAAAGAACAACCTGATCTGGTACGATCCGGTTTCCGCCGAAGCTAACGCGCCCGAGTGTGCAAAATATGATGGTTAAGGTAACGAGGTTGCTTTCATCGTGCTCCTTTTGATTTGCCGGGCTGTTTAGGCAGCCCGGCACTCATTTAATGAATTTGAAATAAGTGGAGTTATTCTATGAAAAAAAAGTTTGACGTAGTCGCCTTAGGCGAATTATTGGTAGATTTCACACAAAACGGTATGTCCGACAAGGGAAACCCATTGCTTGAGGCCAATCCCGGTGGAGCTCCCTGTAACGTGCTGGCGATGCTGAAAAAGCTCGGTAAGAGTTGCGCGTTCATCGGTAAGATCGGCGATGATATGTTTGGACGAAACCTTCGCGAAACGGTAAGCAGCATCGGGATAAATACGGATAATCTTCTTACCGATACCAAGGTGCATACCACCCTCGCGTTCGTTCAAACCTTTGAGAACGGCGACCGCGATTTCTTGTTCTTGCGCAATCCGGGAGCCGATATGATGCTCAGCGCCGACGAGATACCCGAGGAAGTTGTAAAGAATGCCGGGATTTTTCATTTCGGAACGCTCTCCATGACCCACGGCTTAGTCAGGACGGCCACAAAGAAAGCTGTCAATATAGCTAAGCAGAACGGAGCTCTCATATCCTTCGACCCAAACCTAAGGGCTCCTCTTTGGAGCAATTTGGATACTGCCAAGGCTCAGATAAGATGGGGACTCAGACAGTGCGATATCCTCAAGATAGCCGACAACGAGATCGAGTTCCTTTCAGGTTCGTCCGATTTCGACGAAGGAGCGGCTTATCTTAAAAAGAACTTCCCGAATATAAAGCTCATCAACATAACCGCCGGAGCTGACGGAAGCTACTGCTATTATGACGATAAGAAGGTATTTGTTCCTTCCTTCAAGCTCGGCGGCACAATAGAAACTACCGGTGCGGGAGATACCTTCTGTGCTTGTGTACAGGCTTATGTTTTGGAACATGGTCTTGATGACCTGACAGAAAACGACCTGAGAGACATGCTTCGGTTTGCTAATGCGGCAGCATATCTTGTCACGACAAAGGAAGGCGCGATCCGCTCGATGCCCGACCGTGCCGACGTCGAGAAGATACTATCCGAAAACGAATGAGCTTTCCCGCGGTAAGCGATACTCTTATCCGACACGGGAGACGTTCGACCATCTGTAACAGAGATCGAAGAGTCTAAAGAATCACATATTAAAAATCCAGACTTTTTCAGGGAGAAAGATCGCTATGAAAAAGGATTATTCAAATGAACTCGGGACGCGTTTTCGTGATCGCTATGACGAGTTGAAGTGGCTATACTGTGAGCTTTACGATATTGACGGATTTGATCGTCTTTGCAAGATCATCAAAGAATACTACAACGATCGTAACGATGAGCTGAAGGAGAGAGACCGCAAGCGCGAGAACGATCCTCTTTGGTTCCATACTAACGACATCGTCGGCATGATGCTGTATGTCGATAATTTTGCTGGAGATCTCAGAGGCGTGATCGATAGACTCGATTATGCGGTCGAGTGCGGCGTAAATTATCTGCATCTCATGCCTTTGCTCGACAGCCCAAAGGAGAACAGCGATGGCGGTTACGCTGTAGCCGATTTTCGCAAGGTACAGCCTCAGCTTGGCACGATGGACGATCTGCGCGAGCTGACGGCTCTTTGCCACAAACGGGGAATAGACTGCTGTCTTGACTTAGTGATGAACCATACCAGTGACGAGCACGCGTGGGCAAAAGCCGCCCGCGAGGGTGATGAAAACGCTCGAAGTCACTACTTTTTCTATGATAACTGGGATATCCCCAATCGGTTTGAGCAGACTGTTCCGCAGGTGTTTCCGACTACCGCTCCCGGCAATTTTACTCAACTTGATAACGGCGATATCGTCATGACTACCTTCTATCCTTACCAGTGGGATCTGAACTACGCGAACCCCACGGTATTCAATGATATGACGGCGAATATGCTGTTCCTCGCGAACGTAGGTATCGATGTGATACGCCTTGACGCGGTGCCGTATATCTGGAAGCAGCTCGGCACCTCGTGTCGCAATCTGCCGCAGGTACACAATATCGTCAGGATGATGCGGATCATTTGCGAGATCGTGTGTCCGTCGGTATTGCTGTTGGGCGAAGTGGTGATGGAGCCGAAGAAGGTCGCGCCTTACTTCGGCACACCCGAAAAACCAGAGTGCCATATGCTGTACAACGTCACCACAATGGCGAGCATTTGGAATACGGTCGCGACGCGTGATGTGCGGTTGCTCAGACGCCAGCTAGAAACGATCTCGGAGCTTCCCGGCTGTGACGGGTTTCTCAACTATCTGCGCTGCCACGACGACATCGGGTGGGGACTGGATTATGATTATCTCAGACAGCTCGGCATGCAGGAAGCGCCTCACAAAAAGTTTTTAAATGACTATTTCATCGGAAGATGGAAGGGCAGTCCGTCGCGCGGAGAGCTTTACAACGATGATCCCGTCCTGCAGGACGCGCGTCTCTGCGGTACCGCCGCGAGCCTTTGCGGCGTGGAAGCCGCGCTTTGGGATCATGATGAGGAAGCGCTTTCGATTGCCGTCGACGCGGATATCATGCTGCACGCGTTTATGTTTACCCAGAGCGGCATCCCCGTCATCTACTCCGGCGATGAGGTGGGACAGCTCAATGATTATCTCTACCACGCCGATATCGAAAAAAAATTTGACAGCCGCTATCTGCACCGCGGAAAGTTCGACTGGGAGCTCGCCGAGAAGCGTCATGAGAGCGACAGCTATCAGGGAAGGATCTTTGTCGCCCTGAGAAAGCTCGAGACCACGCGCGCAAAGCACGATGTGTTCATGCCGCAGGCTCAGGTCTCGACGTTTGACACCGGCTCACAGAACGTTCTGGGATTGAACCGCACCTATCAAGGCAAAACGCTGTTGGCGCTGTTCAACTTCTGTGAAGAAGAACGGGAGTTTTCCTTCGAAGGAAAACTCACCTATACCGATCTGATGACCGGTAAAAGGCATACCAAGCAGAAAACCAAACTCAAACCCTACGGATTCCTGTGGGCTATGATTAAGTCATAATGATAGAAAAAAGGAGGCTCTTTTATGGAAATGAAGTTTTATAAATGCAAGCATTGCGGCAATATCATCGCTGTCGTCAAGGCAAGCGGTGCGCCGATCTCCTGCTGCGGCGAGAAGATGACCGAGATCGTACCCGGTTCGATTGACGCCGCTGTCGAAAAGCATGTTCCGGTCGTTGAGATCGTGGACGGAAAGGTCATCGTCACTGTCGGCGAAGTCGCGCATCCGATGGCGCCGGAGCATTATATTGAGTGGATCGCAATCAGCACCGATCGCGGCAATCAACGCAAAATGCTCGAACCCGGCGACGAGCCTAAGGCGTGTTTTGCGCTCTGTGAGGGAGAAAAAGTCGAGTCAGTTTACGCTTATTGCAACCTCCACAGCCTTTGGAAAAAGTGATCTGTCAATTTATCCGAAATGAAGTTCATAATTGATAATAATAGGGCAGCTGCAAAACGATAGTTTTGCAGCT
>CAMVDB010000066.1 GCA_947166135.1 uncultured Clostridia bacterium
GTCTTTCACTTATCTGCTTCATCTCACTTTGTTCAGTTTTCAGGGTGTTTGCCCTAAACTTGATAATTAATTAAGTTGCCATAAAAATAACGGCGCAGTCGATTGACTGCGCTGTTGTTTTTTGTCATTATCTACCGGTTAGTGCGCTGAAATGATAAATCTTTTCTTATTTGACTATTTTTTTGTTTTTGATTGTAACAATAATGAGATCGATGCGTTATTCAGGTGAAAGGAGGTCGAGCGGTGGAATTTGAGCAGATTTATAAACGGTACTTTACCGATGTTTACTATTATATGTGCAGTATTTGCAGCGACAGGACGATCTGCGAGGAGGTGGCGCAGGAAACCTTCTTTAAGGCACTGAAAAAGATCGACAGCTTCGATGGCAAGAGCGATATCCGTGCATGGTTGTTCACGATCGCGAAGAATACGTATTTTTCTATACTGCGTAAAGATAAGCGACGGCTGAATATCGGCGATGAAGCGATGGAATCAATTGCCTCGGAAATATGTATCGATGACCGATTAGCGGAGAAGGACGACGCCTTTCGGATCCATGCGATCCTTCACACCTTGAATGAACCGTATAAAGAGGTATTCAGCCTGCGGGTATTCGGCGAGCTTGATTATGAAAGTATCGGGAAGCTGTTTCACAGGAGCGCGGGCTGGGCGCGGGTGACCTATTACCGTGCGAAAATGATGATTCTCAACAGATTGGAGGAACAAGATGAACTGTAATATTATCAACGACCTGCTGCCGCTGTACATCGACGGCGTAGTGAGCGAGGATACAAAAAACGCGGTCGAAGAGCATTTGGCGTCCTGTCCCGACTGCGCAAACAGATTACAAAGGCTGAAAATTGAACTGGAATCGGAAATCAGAGAACAAGCAGCTCAAGCGGAAAAAAAGGCGCTGCTCGCAGCGAAAAAGAAGCTTCGTAAAAAGAGGATCATCACGGCGGTGATCTCCGCGTGCGTTGCGTTTGTCATTCTTGTAATAGGAGTATTTATCCTCAGGAATATACGAATCCCGATCGAATATAAGGAGGAAAACTTCAAAGTCAAAATCGAACGCGAGTATGACGAGGACTGGCTCTATCTCTACTATGACGGGATGATTTCAGGGCATAATCAGCTCGGAGTGCTGGATGAAACCGGAACGAAAGAGCAAATGTATATCGAGATGTATACAACGCCATGGGATGAACTGTTCTCTTCAAATAAAAGAAGTGATAAAAACCGTATCTGTGTCATTGCAGGTCTGAATGATCCGCACGAACAGATCACAGAGCTTCGACTGATCACCGGAGATATCCGGATGATGTACGAGCCGAGCAGGGACTACGACAAGCTGATGGAAAGCTCGGTGCTGTTGTGGGAGAATCCTAAAGTAAGGTAGTTATGAAATCGGTTGAGATTGCCACATCGTCGTCGTTCGCTCTGCGCGGTAGGCATATCCGGTTGGTATGCCTTGACCTTGCTCCGCGACTCCTCCTCTCCCCAGCGTCCTCGTTGGCTGTGCTCGATGACAACGGTCAAGTGTGACCGTTGTCGTACTCGCTTTGCCACTCGTCCTTTCTCCAAAAAGCAGGGCTTTTTGGAGCCTCGTTTAGGGGCTTTTTGGGGACCCCGGTTAGCGCCCCTCGCGATGACGATACAAAAACTGTATCCTCCGAGATGATGACAGGTGGATTGTCATCGGACAGATTGCACGCAGAGATCCTTCGGGTAAGCTCTCAGGCTGACAGAAGGAACCGTACGATCGGATTTTTACAAACGAAAGCGCCCTCCGCGGTGGAGGGCGCCGGTTTTTTATAAGGGGGAAATCAATTATTCGGGCTGAGCGTCAGCATAGTCGAGGTAAGCGTTCTTCGCAGCCTCATACGCCTTGGAGCCGTCGATGTTGCACATTTCAGCGAGGAAACGCTGGATGCGGGTAGCGTCCATGATGGAGAACTCGCCGTCAGCGTCAACGTCGGTGAACTTTGCGCCTTCCTCGGTCAGAGGAGCCAGCTCAACAAGGTCTCTCTGCATCGCAACAACGTCGGTAGCGTCAACAGTCTCGTCGAGGTTGACGTCACAGTGATGATGCTCGGGGTTGCAGCAGTTGTGCTGAACGGACTCGAAGTTATCGCTGTCGGTGTTGTACTTGCCGTAGCAGCCGTTTCCGTAGTAAATGTACCAGTCAGCGCCGTAGCTGGGGATATGGGTCAGATTGTTGGGGGTGCTTCTGCTCCAGTTAGCGACAGTAATACAGCCGTCGCAGTCATCTTCGTTGGGAGTACCCTCGGGCAGGTTGTCGTAGCAGAAATCGTCGCCTTCCTCGCCGCCTTCAATGTTGATATCCTGAAGCTGACGACCGTACTTGAAGATCGGAGCGGTCTCATCCATACCGGCATTAACGCCGTTGTTCCATACGATACAAGCGGAACCGCCGTCGTTCGGGACGACTGCTCTGTAGATACGGTTAGCGGGATCGACCAGAGTCGCTCTGTAGCCGACCCATACCTGGGCAACATCCTTACCGTCGGTCATGCTGTCCGGCCATGTGGTGCCGACGCCCTTGCCCCACCAGTAAACGCAGACCTCAACGTGGTCGCTGCCCGGCAGAACGCTGTTCTCGTTTGTCCAAGTTCTGTCATCATGGGCGGGATCGTCAGCGGGAAGCTGGAAGTAAACGGTCTGGGTGTCTTCGCCAACCTTACCGCCGCAGGCTTCGATCGCCTCTTCGCAGGTAGGAGTATCTGCGCTGACAGAGTAGGAGATACCGTCCGCGTGATTATAGGTGATCGCGCCGAAAGAAACCGCGCTGACAGAAGCTACCAGCACGACAGCAAGCAAAATGCTAAGAAATTTTTTCATGAGAAATCCTCCTATAGATTAGTAATCATATTATAGCATAAGATAAATACAGAATACAAGACTTTTCCGCTGACAAATTCGTTAATTTTTGATAAAAACATTAAATTTCTGTAATATTGCATAAAAGAATGATAGCAAAACTGATACATTCGACGAAAAGAAACGATATTCAACAAATCATTTCGGTAGGTAATATTGACATTATCGGGAAATAAGGTACAATGATAGATAGATTCTTTTTACATTAGGTGTACTATGACGGATAGACTGGTTGAAAAATTAAGACGTGAACGCGATCTCAGCGACAGCGAGCTCAGAGAGCTGATCGAGAGCGATACTCATGACGAGGCGCTGCGGCAGACGGCTGACGAGGTGCGGCGCGCGCGTTACGGCGACGCGGTATTCCTGCGCGGACTGATCGAATTCACAAGCTTCTGTAAGAACAACTGCCTGTACTGCGGGCTCAGAGCAGGCAACCGGAACGCGGAGCGATATCGGCTGAGTAAGGACGAGATCCTCGCCTGCTGCGCCGAGGGCTACGCGCTCGGGTATCGAACCTTTGTCCTGCAGGGCGGGGAGGATCCCTATTATACGGACGATATGATCTGTGATATCGTGCGCTCGATCCGCGCACGATATCCCGACTGCGCGATCACGCTGTCGATCGGCGAGAAGCCGCGCAGGAGCTACGAGCGGTACTTTGAAGCGGGGGCGAATCGCTATCTGCTGCGCCATGAGACCGCCGATCCCGCGCATTACGGACAGCTCCATCCGACTGACATGAGCAGCGAGAATCGCAAGCGCTGCCTGCGCGATCTCAAGGAGATCGGATATCAGGTGGGGTCGGGCTTCATGGTCGGTTCGCCGTATCAGACGACGGACAATCTGATCGCGGATCTGAGATTTTTGCAGGAATTACAGCCGGATATGATCGGGATCGGGCCGTATATCACCCATCGGGATACGCCGTTCAAGGATGAAAAAAGCGGTTCGGTCGAATTGACGCTGAGGATGCTGAGTATCCTGCGGCTGATGTTCCCCTATGCGCTCTTACCGTCTACCACGGCGCTCGGGACGATCGACCCGCGCGGCAGAGAGCGCGGCTTACAGTCGGGCGGTAACGTCGTGATGCCGAACCTCTCGCCGACCGATGTGCGGGAGAAATATGCGATCTATGATAATAAAATTTGCACCGGAGAGGAAAGCGCTCAGTGCCGCCGCTGTCTGGAAATGCGTATCGAGAGCGCGGGTTACCGTGCCGTAACCGACAGAGGCGACGTCAGGCGTGACGAAACAGGAGTGAAGGATGATACATGAGTTTTCGCGCACGGAGCTGCTGCTCGGCGCAGAAGGAACAGAAAAGCTGAGAAAAGCGCGGATCGCGGTATTCGGCGTCGGCGGCGTCGGCGGCTACGCGGTAGAGGCGCTTGCGCGGTCGGGCGTCGGCGCGCTCGATCTGATCGATGACGATACCGTAAGTCTGACGAACATTAATCGCCAGATCATCGCCCTGCACTCAACGATCGGCAGACCCAAGGTCGAGGTCGCGGCGGAGAGGGTCGCGGACATCAACCCCGCCTGTAAGGTTACGACTTACCGGAAGTTCTACACGCCTGAAACGGAGGACGACTTCGACTTTACGCAGTACGACTACATCATCGACGCGATCGATACCGTATCGGGGAAGATCGCGCTCGCGGTACAGGCACAGCAGGCGGGTACGCCGCTGATCGCCTCGATGGGTGCGGGCAACAAGCTCGACCCGACCGCCTTCGAGGTGGCGGATATCTACGCGACGTCCGTCTGTCCGCTGGCGCGGGTAATGCGCCGCGAGCTGAGAAAGCGCGGCATCAGGGCGCTGAAGGTCGTCTACTCCCGCGAGGAAGCGATGACGCCGCTTGCCGGTGAGGAGGAGCCCGGTACACATCAGAAGCGCGTGACCCCCGGCTCGGTCGCCTTTGTACCCTCGGTCGCGGGACTGATCCTCGCGGGCGAGGTCATCAAGGATCTGGTCGACAAATAAGGATGAAACAGTTACACCCCCGCAGGTACAATACTTGCGGGGGTGACATAATTTATTACGGCTTTTTTCGGCAGAATTCCTGCATACAGCAGCGTTCGCAGTCCGCCTTGCGAGCGGTGCAGACGGCTCTGCCGTGGAGCACCAGACGGTGACAGAAGTCGTTGCTCTCGTTCGACGGGAGCAGTCGGCGCAGGATCAGCTCGATCTTCTTCTGATCGGTTTCGTCATGCAGCCCCAGACGGCGGGTGATACGGATGCAGTGGGTGTCGACCACGACCGCGCCGGGCATCCGGTAGATATCGCCCATCACGAGGTTGGCGGTCTTTCGACCGATGCCGGGCAGGGCGATCAGCTCGTCGAGGGAGGCGGGCACTTCGCCGTCATAACGGTCGCAGAGCACGCGTGCCATCGCGACGATATCTTTGGATTTGGTTTTGTACAGTCCGCAGGACTTGATATATTCCGCGACCTCCTCGGGAGTGCTTTCGGCAAAATCCGCGGCGCAGGTGTAGCGCTCAAAGAGCGCGGGTGTGACCATGTTGACCCGTGCGTCGGTACATTGGGCGGAGAGCCTCGTCGCGACCAGGCACTGCAGCGGATCGGTGTAGCTGAGCGAGCAGATCGAATCGGGATATTCCGCCTTCAGCGCTTCGACCGCGAGCAGGGCGATCTGTTTCTTCGTCATAAATCGAACCTCTTATGAAAAAGCACTTCTGCTTCTACAGAAGTGCTTTTGAACTTACTTATTTGCTTGCGGTGAAGGCGAAGGAGCCGTAGATCTCGTCCTGGTTGTTGGCGTTACAGTAAATGACGCTGATGGTATCCACGGGAGTCTGCAGACTCTGGAAATAGCGGAAGCCGTATTCCGAAGCAGCAGCGGCTTCTTCCTTCGCTACCTTCTCGTCATACTCCTTCTCGTGGACGCCGACGATGACAGCCTTCTTCTCTTCGTTGATGTATACATACTCGCCGTACTTTTTGTCATGATTCTTCGCGATCTCTTTCTGGATATTCTTGGAGAGAGTGTTGTTGTGGCTCGCCCTATAGGAATCATACTTCTCGCCGCTGAACTGATAGACGGTGTTGCCGCTCTGATCGGCAGTAGCGCTGCTGGCATACTGCTTTGCATAACCATCGTCGTATTTCGCGGTGACGGTGGTGGTCACGTTGCCGCTTGTTTTGTTTTCTTTGTTTTCTCCGCAGGCGCACAGCACGGCAGCAAGCATCGCTGCGGCAAGAATAATAGCGAATAATCGTTTCATGTTATTTCCTCCGTTGTGATTGTTGTAGGAATCGGGGGGGTCGCCCCGGACAATCTATATTATATCAAATATTACTGAAAAAGCAACAGATATTTTATGAATAATCGATGGACAGCTCCCGATGTTACAGCCGCTCGATCAAAACCTCGGTGATGCGTCTGCCGTCGGTTTGGGTCGCGGTGAAGCGCAGACCCTCGGCTTCGACCGAAGGATGCTCGCCGGCTGCGGGGATCCGTCCGAGACTGCTGAGGATGAAGCCCGCAATGGTCTCGCTGTCATCGTCGCTGAGCTCGGTGCCGGTCAGTTCCTCTACGTCCTCGATCGAGGTACTGCCGTCGACGGTGAACTTGCCGTCGGAGAGTCGGCGGATCTCGTCCTCCTCGTTATCGTACTCGTCCTGGATATTGCCGAGGATATCCTCGATCAGATCCTCGAGGGTGATGATGCCCTCGGTGCCGCCGTATTCGTCGACGACGACGGCGATCTGGGTCTTGTTCTTCTTCATGAACGAGAACAGCGAGCGGCAGTCCTTGGTACGCGGGACAAAGAGCGCGGGACGCAGCACGGAACTGAGCTTGAAGCTCGCGGGCGCAGGCTTACCGACAAATTTCAGCAGATCCTTGACGTAGAGAATACCGATGATGTTGTCGATATCGTCGCGCCATACGGGGATGCGCGAATGACCCGAGCGGATCGCAACGTCGACGACGGTCTCAAGGTCGTCGGTATCCTCGAGAGAGGTCATATCGCGGCGGTGGGTCATGATCTCATAAGCGACGGTATCGTCGAAGTCAAAGACGTTCTCGATGATATCCTTGGTATCGTCCTCGATCAAGCCCTTCTCCTGACCCTCCTCGACGAGGGAGAGGATCTCCTCCTCGGTCTGAGCCTGCTTTGTATCATTATCCTTTGAACCGAAAAGTCGTTCGATAAAGCTTTTCTCTTTTTTCGCACCTGATAAGTCGTCAGGCATAGTTGTCACTCCTTGTGGTAGAGAACGGAGAACAATTAACGGTTAACGGTTGGCGGCGGGTGGCAACGCATTGTCTGCCCGCCCCCGATTTGATAGGAATCCAAAACGCAAAGCATTTCCCGCAACCGTTATCTGTTATCCGTTATCTGTTATCCGAATTAATCTGTATCCAGCTTCAGCACTGCCATGAACGCCTCCTGCGGGACCTCTACCGAGCCGAGCTGGCGCATGCGCTTCTTGCCTTCCTTCTGCTTCTCGAGCAGCTTCTTCTTACGGGTGATGTCGCCGCCGTAGCACTTGGCGAGGACGTCCTTACGCATCGCCTTGACGGTCTCGCGGGCGATGATCTTGCCGCCGATGCACGCCTGGATCGGTACCTCAAAGAGCTGGCGCGGGATATTCTCCTTGAGCTTTTCCGCCATTTTTCTGGCTCTGGGGTACGCCTTGTCGGCGTGGATGATGAACGAGAGCGCGTCCACGACCTCGCCGTTGAGCATGATGTCGAGCTTGACGAGCTTACTCTCGCGGTACTCCTTGAACTCGTAGTCGAAGGA
>CAMVDB010000067.1 GCA_947166135.1 uncultured Clostridia bacterium
ACTTCTCGCGGCAGTTGGGCGAAGCCTCGCTCCTGTACGCGCGCTCGCACTCCTGCTGTAAAAACTTCTTGCTCACGCCGTAATCGAGGTGATCCCACGGCAGAACCTCGTCGAAGGAGCGGCGGCGGTTGGCGTAGAAGGCGGGGTCGATCCCGCAGGCGTCGAACACCTCCAGCCAGCGCTCGAGCGAGAAGCAATCGCTCCAGCCGTCGAAACGCAAGCCGCGGCGGTTCGCCTCGAGCATCACGGCGTTGAGCCTGCGATCACCGCGGGCGAACACCGCCTCGAGGAACGAGGTATCCGAGGCATGATAATTATAGGTGATCTTTCGCGTGGTGAGCGAGCTTTTGATGTGCTGCTGCTTCTCGCGCAGGGTATCCATCGTATCCTGCGGCTCCCACTGGAAGGGGGTGAAGGGCTTGGGCACGAAGGAAGACGCGGAGATCGTCACGCGGGGCGACTTGCCCTTGGGACGGTTCTCGGTCTGATAGAAGCAGTCCACCACCTTGCGGCCGAGCTCGGCGATCGCGGCGACGTCGTCCGGTGTCTCGGTCGGCAGACCGATCATGAAATACAGCTTCACGGTCGTGTAGCCACCCTCGAAGGCGACATGACAGGTGTTCATCAGCTCGTCTTCAAAGACGTTCTTATTGATGGCGTCACGCAGGCGCTGACTGCCCGCCTCGGGGGCGAAGGTCAGCCCGCTCTTACGCACGGTCTTGATCTGATCGAGGATATCGTCCGAGAATCCATCAACGCGCAGCGAAGGCAGCGACAGGGCGACGTTCTCGGGCTTTGCCCACTCGTTGAGGGCTTTGAGCATCGGCACGACCTGACTGTAATCGCTGGAGCTCAGCGAGCTGAGCGACACCTCGTCATAGCCCGTGTTGCGGCACAGGGCGTGACACTGGCGGCTGATGCACTCGACCGACTTCTCACGCACGGGACGATAGAGGAAGCCCGCCTGACAGAAGCGGCAGCCGCGGATACAGCCGCGGAAGATCTCCTCCACCGCGCGGTCGTGGACGATCTCGATATTGGGTACGACGAAATTGTCGGGATAGTAGCTCTCATCCATGTTGATCATGACGCGCTTTTCGATCACCGACGGAGCGCCGTGAAGCGG
This sequence comes from uncultured Clostridia bacterium, assembly GCA_947166135.1. GTDB lineage: Bacteria > Bacillota > Clostridia > Oscillospirales > Acutalibacteraceae > Ruminococcoides. The sequence goes on from CAMVDB010000067.1 coordinate 1,127, forward strand.
GGTGATCGCGCTGACGGTACCGTCGGCGTTGTAGCTGACGTCGTACAGAGAGGGGACGTAGACGCCCTTGATCCGGGACGCGCGGCGCAGGAACTCCTCACGGCTTGTCCCCTCGCGCTTGCACACACGGTACAGCTCGATGACCTCGAGGTCGACCTCCTCGCCGTCGCCGAGGAAGAAGATATCGATGAAGTCGGTGATCGGCTCGGGGTTACAGGCGCAGGGACCGCCCGCAACGACAATATGCTCGAGTCCGTGCCTGTCCTTACTCAGCAGGGGAATCCCGCCGAGGTCGAGCATGTTCAGGATATTGGTATAGCTGAGCTCATACTGGAGCGTAAAGCCGATGAAATCAAAATCGGTCAGCGGATCGCCCGACTCGAGCGCGTAGAGAGGGATATCGTGCTCGCGCATCTCAGCCTCCATATCGATCCACGGCGCGAACACACGCTCGCACCAGATATACGGCTTCTCGTTGAACTGGCTGTAGAGGATCTTGATGCCCAGATGGGACATGCCGATCTCGTAGGTATCGGGGAAGCAGAACGCAAAGCGCACGTCTACCTCCCGCTTGTCCTTCACGACCGCTCCCAACTCGCCGCCGACATAACGGCCGGGCTTCTGCACGCGCAGTAGCAGCTTTTCGATTTCCTTAGGATACATGACTTCACCTAGCTTTTTCGAGTGTTTTTATAATCAGTTGAGATTGCCGCAGCCCTGAAGGGCTTCGCAATGACTTATTTAAACAAAATCACCGTCAGATAAAGCGATATTACTAATAAAGAATAATTATAGCCGCTGTTCAGCAGCAGATACAGCCCCGCCGTGAACAGCGGGAGCAGAAATACAAAGGTCAGGATTCGCAGAACGTTCCTGCAAACCACAGGTGAAAAACGCCGCTGTAAGAGGATCGTCAGCAGATGGCCGCCGTCGAGGCTGAGCACCGGCAGGAGGTTGAACACGCCGAGCATCAGGTGCGGCATGCCCCATGCCGGAGCGAGCAGGCACAGTACGGCAAAGCAGAAAAAGTTCATCAGCACGCCGCCGAGGGTGATCCACACGTCGGCAGCAAGGGTCGGGGCGTCATCCGCCTCGATCAGCACATCGAAAAGTCGAACCCTGATCTTCTTGACGGGCACGCGAAAGACGAGCGTCATTAGGACATGGCCGAGCTCGTGCAGCGCCGCCGCCAAGAGGCACGCCGCGACATGCCCCTCACGGTCGAGCAGAAGCACCGCGGTCAGCGCCGCGACCGCCTCATACCCGACGGTCAGCTCACAGTCAGCGACCCTCAGCTTCATCGGGCGACGCCTGCACCTTCACCTCTCCGCCCGCGAACAGGCGGCTCAGATCAGCCGCGTCAAATACCGAGCGGGAGATCACGGGCTTTTGCAGTTCTTCTTTATAAAATTCGATAAAAGAATTATATTGTTCGTTCCCCATCGTCTTGAACAGGAACAGCACCAACGCCGCGATCAGGCAGACCGCGAGCTGTAAGGTCAACAACAGAGGGAAGCTCCCCGATTCGGCTTTCCGGGATTCAGGGCTCACATTCCCGCTTTCATCCTGCTCATCGAGCGGCTCAGGCTCGAGCGGCGTGACCGCCGCGTTCTCGCGCCAGCCCTCCTCATAGATGATCTCACTGTTTCGGTCATTCATCCTCTATCACCCCGTACATTATACGAGACGACGGAAGGGATTATGTTATACTAATCCTTGATAAAAAGATTTAATCAGATATTAGTGATATATTTCGGATAGCGCGACGGGAGACGCAGACAGGCTGGCGCCTGTCAAGGAGCCCAACAAAGCTATACGAAATATAGCGCAATAGATGATAAAGGTTTTTATTAAGGATTAGTATTACATTTGATTGAACTGCTTCTGCCGCAGACGGATGAAGAAGCCGATCGCGATCAAGAGGCACACGACCTCGGCGATCGGGAAGGCGTACCACATCACGATCATGTTCACCTTGGAGAGGATGAACGCCACGGGGAGCAGAACGACCAGCTGGCGGCATACGGACATGACCATGCTGTACATGCCCTTACCGATCGCCTGGAACAGCGTACCGAACATAATGCCGCAGGCGGCGAACATGAACGACAGGCTGATGATCCGCAGCATCGGAACGCCGACCTCGGCGAGCCGGGCGTTCGCCGCCATATCCGCTGCAGCGTCGGACTCAAAGAGCGACAGCAGCCACTCGGGAGCGACATGGAACAGAAGCGTACCCAGCGCCATGATACCCGCCGCGATCACCACGCCGAGGTTGAAGGCGGAATACATACGCTTTTTATTACGGGCGCCGTAGTTATAGCCGATAATCGGCGAGACGCCCTGATTCAGCCCGAATACGGGCATAAAGACGAAGCTCTGGAGCTTGAAATAGATGCCGAAGGCGTTGATATACGCAGCGGCATACGAGGCGGTGATATCCGCGATCGAAATAATGAGGTTGATGCCCGAGACCATCACGGAGCCGATACTCTGCATAATGATCGCGGGGAAGCCGACGGCGTAGATGTTCTTGAGCACCATGCCCTGTAGTCTAAAGCCCCTGAACGAGATCTTGACCTCGTGCTTTCTGAGGAAGAGCACCAGCAGGATGAACAGCATCGAGCAGTGCTGAGCGATCACGGTCGCGATCGCCGCGCCCGCGACGCCCATGCGCGGGAAGAAGCCCACGCCGAAGATCAGCAGCGGGTCGAGGATGATGTTGATGACCGCGCCGAGCAGCTGGGTCAGCATCGGGAAGATCATGTTGCCCGTCGACTGGAGGATCTTCTCGCCCATCGTCGAGACGAGCATACCGAACGAGATACACAGCACGATATTCAGATACGTCGCGCCGTAGCCGATAACGGTCTGATCCTTCGTGAACAGCGAGATGAACGGACGCGCCGCGAAAAGCCCCAGCAGGAGGAAGAACACCCAGTTGACAACGGCGAGGAACAATCCTGTCGTCGCGGCGGCGTTCGCCTCTTTATAATTTTTCGCGCCGAGCCGTCGGGCGATCAGGGAGTTCACGCCCACCGCCGTACCGACGCCGAACGAGATCAGGATCAGCTGCAGCGGGTACGCCAGCGACACCGCCTGCAGCGCGTCGGGGTGGTACTGCGCGACGAAGATACTGTCGACGACGTTGTACAGCGCCTGTATCATCATCGAGAACATCGCGGGCAGCGACATCGTCAGCACCAGCGGCAGCATCGGCTTGGTGCCCATTTTGTTTTCTCTTATCTCACTCACAAAACTACCTTCCTTCAAATCAGTTATCAATCAGCGCTTTTGCTTCGCTTTCTCTTCATGATCAGGGTGACGACAAGGGTCACGATCAGCATACCGAACATCACGCCGCAGAAGTCGATCACCATATCGCTGACCTGACAGCTCCGCCCCTCGGGAAAGAGCTGGATCAGCTCGTCGATCACCGGGATGACCGCGCCGATCGGCAGAACGGTCAGCAGCGCCTTCTTCCTGTCGAAGCGGTAGAGATAGACGGTCGTGCCGAGCAGCGTGCCGAGCACCGTATACTCGGTGAAATGCGCGAGCTTGCGGATGAACCCTTCGGTCAGGGTGATGTTGATATGGATGCTGTGTAAAAACGCGTTGATCATATCGGTCAGCGGGGAGCTCTGTTCGGTCGACTCTACCGCGCTGAACGACGAATTATAGAAGATCGCCGCGATCGCCGCCACCGTCAATACAGTCAGCACGATCCTCGCGATCAATAATCGCTTGTTCATCTTTTCTCCTTAGGGAGGCTCCCTCTGCCAAAGGGGGACAAATTATTCCAGCATTATTTTAAACGTTTGCGCATAAGATGTCAAACAGAAACGGGCAAGTTTTCAGGATCAGTCAAATAAGTGTTGAAAAGCATGTCAATTTCAGTTATAATGCTAATCGAACACGAAAAATACAAGGAGAATCACCATGCTTCATTATTTTATCGTTTTTCTGATCTCGATGGTACCGCTGATCGAGCTGCGCGGCGCGATCCCCTACGCGATCGGCGTCAACAAGATGGGCGGCGACCTGAATATGGTCATCGTCTACATCATCGCCATCATCGGCAATATGCTGCCTGTACCGATCATCTACCTCTTCGCGCGTAAGGTACTGCTGTGGGGCAAGGACAAGAAATATATCGGCAAGTTCTTCACCTTCTGCCTTGAGAAGGGCGAGAAGGGCGGCAGGAAGCTCGAGGCCAAGGCGGGTAAAGGACTCTTCGTCGCCCTGATGCTGTTCGTCGGCATCCCGCTGCCGGGTACGGGCGCGTGGACGGGTACGCTCGCCGCGTCCATCCTCGATATGGGCTTCAAGAAGAGCATCATCGCCGTAATGCTGGGCGTCATCATCGCGGGCGTGATCATGGGACTCGCCTCGATGGGACTCTTCGGCGCGATCGGCGTGATCTTCGCTCCTAAGTAAGATGAAGAAGGAGCGCGTCTATGCCGCCGTCATCGGCGGCGGAGCGTCCGGGATGCTGTGCGCGATCCGCGCGGCTGAGCGTCATCCGGACAGGAGGATCGTCATCCTCGAGAAGGCTGACCGCGTCGGGAAGAAGCTGCTGGTCACCGGCAACGGCAGGTGCAACCTGTCGAACCTGAGCGCCGGAGCCAAAAACTACCACGGCGAGGACAGCGAGAAGCTCATCAATATTCTATATGAGAATTATTCGCCCGAGGCGGTGCTTAAAACCTTTCACACGCTCGGGCTTTTGTCGCGTCCCGACAGCGAGGGCAGGGTCTACCCGCTCTCGAATCAGGCAAGCTCCGTGCTGGACGTCATCAGGCGGCGGCTCAGGGAGCTTTCTGTCGAGGAACGCTGTAACGCCGACATCCGCGGGATACAGAAGAGCGGCGGCGGGTACGAGGTCTATACCGCCGACGGCGTGATCTGTGCCGACAGGCTCGTGATCGCCGCGGGCGGTCACGCCGACTACGCGGGAAGAGAGAGCGGCAGCAGGGATATCCTGCGCCTGCTCGGGCTGTCAACCGTCAAGCCTACCCCTTCCCTCTCGCCCGTCAATGTCAGCGGCGACCTGCTCAAGCCGCTCAAGGGCGTCCGCGCCGGGGCGGCAGCGACCCTCATACAGGACGGCAGAGCCGTCAAGACCGAGCGCGGCGAGGTACAGTTCACCGAAAACGCGCTGTCGGGAATCTGTATCTTCAACCTCTCGCGCGAGGCGAACCGATTCGGCGGCGAGATCAGCCTGAACCTCCTGCCCGACTATAACAGCGAACAGATCACTGATGAGCTTACCGCGCGGGTGCGGCGCGATCCCGACGCCCCCGCCTCGGAGATCTTCACGGGTATGCTTCACAAGAATCTCGGCTTATCCCTGCTGAAAGCGAGCGGCGTCAAGCCCTCCCGACCCTGTAAGGATATTTCCGATAAAGAATTATCAAATCTATGCCGGCACCTCACCGATTGGCGCTTTGTATGTGAAAAAAGCCGCGACTTTCGTAAGGCGCAGGTCACGGCGGGCGGCGTAAGGCTCAGCGAGATCGACCCGCGTACCTTTGAAGCGAAGAAGCACCGCGGGCTGTACCTGATCGGCGAGGCGCTGGATATCGATGGTGACTGCGGCGGCTATAACCTGCAGTTCGCGTTCGCGAGCGGCTTGTGCGCGGGGGACTGCTTATGATCCGACTGAACAACGTGCGCCTGCCCATAGGTTATGATGACGAAGATATCAAAAGGATCTGTTCAAAAGAACTGCGCGTTCCCGGTAAAACGATCATTAAAGCTTCGCTTTTTCGCCGCTCCATCGACGCGCGGCACAAGGACGATATCCACTATACCGCTACCATCGACCTGTATCTGAATACGGACGAGAAAACAGCGGTGAACCGCTCAAAGAACAAAAATGCCTCGATCACCGAGGAATACCGCTACATCCCCCTCACCCCGAGGGACAAAAACAAGCGCCCGCTGATCGTCGGCACAGGCCCCGCGGGGCTGTTCTGCGCCCTCACGCTGGCGCAGAGCGGCATCCGCCCCATCGTCATCGAGCGCGGCTCCCGCGTCGAGGAACGCACCAAGGCGATCCTGCAGCTCTGGGAGCACGGCAGGCTCAACACCGAATGTAACGTACAGTTCGGCGAGGGCGGCGCGGGCACCTTCTCGGACGGCAAGCTGAACACCGGCAC
>CAMVDB010000068.1 GCA_947166135.1 uncultured Clostridia bacterium
AATGAGGAGTGAGGAATGAGGAATTGTATAAACGTTGCATAGAGTTGTAGGGCGGGGGCTTGCTCCCGCCGTAGGGGCGACCATCGGTCGCCCGCGAATGACGGGAGTTATCCATATCGAAAACGTTGGATAGGAACAAAACGCCCTACAAGTTAGGAGTGAGGAGTGAGGAGTGAGGAGTGAAGGGCGGGACACCCGCACCCGGTTTGGATACGTTTGATGAAACAATAACGCTTGCAGTCTTATAAAGAGCCGCATACATTTGAAAAGCAGATGTTATACCGACCCAAAAGCCGTCAGGCTTTCCCAACACCATTCACCATTCACCATTCTCCGTTCTCCGATCTCCGAGTTCACTCTTACTCGTAGTCCACGACGTTGACCCAGCGCTCGAGGAAGTCCTGTTCCTCGGGCTTGCCCTTGACGCTCTGGGTACAGGCGACGATCGGCATCCAGCGCTGGACATACTGCTTCGCGGTGTCGGTCTTTTTACAGAAGAGGTCGAGGTATTTTTCGGCGATCTCGTCCATCCCCTTGAGGCAGAACAGCATATAGGTGCGCGCGGCGTCGGCTGCGGCGTTGCCCTGAGTGACGTGTGACCAGTCGAGGATGTAATAATTACAGTCTTTTATATTTGAAGTACTGTTTTGATTAACGGTTTCGCCTGCTTCTGTATTTGCGTCAGCAGAAAAACACGCGCGCGTGCCGCCGGGGGTGATGATAATGTTCGACGGGGTGAAGTCGCCGTGGCAGATCTTCTTGTGGTTCTTCATCGCGTCGAGGCGGGTGTGCAGCTCGTAGCGGGTGGTCGCGTCAAAGCGGCTCATGCTGATCTTGCGGTTGAACTTATCCTTTATCTTGTTCAGCATGGGAGCTTCCTTAGAGAAGATCTCCTTCTGGATGCTGACGAAGAGGTCGAGGTACTCGTCGAGCTTGTCGGGGTTCTCCTCCATCAGCTGCGCGAGGGTCTTGCCGGGGACATACTCGGTGCGGATCGCCCACTTGCCGTCGATGATACCGACCTCAAGCAGCTTCGGTACGTTCAGCCCCGTCTCCTCGATACGCGCCTGGTTGAGGGCTTCGTTGAGGATATCCGCCTTGCTGTAATCGCTGTCAAATACCTTTAATACCGTGTCGCCGTCCTTGTAGATGACCTTGTGACTGCGCTCGGCAAGGATCTCATGATTCAGGTTGCTCATAGTTACCCTCCTTAGATATCTTTATGCTCGCCGTAGTAGGCGTTGAGGTACATTTGCTTGATCTCGCTGATCAGGGGATAGCGCGGGTTCGCGCCGGTGCACTGATCATCGAACGCCTGCTCGCTCATCTCGTCGAGGGTGGCGAGGAAGGCTTCTTCATCCGGCACATAGTCGCGGATGGTGGGCATGATGCCGATCTCCGTCTTGAGGGCGGTGATACGGTCGAGGAGCCCCTGCAGCTTCTCGCTGTCGTCGCTGCCGCCGATGCCGAGGGTCTCGGCGACCTCTGCGTAGCGCCTGAGGGTATGGGGATGATCGTACTGCGGGAAGGTGCCCATCTTGGCGGGGGCTTCCTTGCTGTTGAATATCAGGACTTCATTCATCATCAGGGCGTTCGCTATGCCGTGGGGGATGTGGTGGAAGGCGCCGAGCTTATGCGCCATAGAGTGCATCACGCCGAGGAAGGCGTTCGCAAACGCCATACCCGCCATCGTCGCGGCGTTCGCCATCTTCTCGCGGGCTTCCTTGTTCGGAACGCCGGTGACGGCGCTCTCGTATGCCTTGGGAAGATACTCGAACAGCACCTTCAGCGCCTGAAGCGCTAAGCCGTCGGTGTAGTCGGTCGCCATGATCGAGGCATAAGCCTCCAGCGCGTGGGATACCGCGTCGATACCCGAGGCGGAGGTCAGCCCCTTGGGCGCGTTCATCATCATGTCCGCGTCGACGATCGCCATATCGGGCATCAGCTCATAGTCGGCGAGCGGGTACTTGATACCGCTCTGCTCGTCGGTGATGACCGCGAAGGGGGTCACCTCGCTGCCCGTACCCGCGGAGGTGGGGATCGCGATGAAATACGCCTTGTCGCCCATGTGCGGGAAGGTGTAGACGCGCTTGCGGATATCCATGAAGCGCATCGCCATATCCTCGAAGTCGACGTCCGGATGCTCGTACAGCACCCACATGATCTTCGCCGCGTCCATCGGCGAGCCGCCGCCGACGGCGATGATGACGTCGGGCTTGAAGCTCTTCATCAGCTCCGCGCCCATCTTCGCGCAGGCGAGGGTCGGATCGGGCGCGACCTCGCTGAACGTGGTGTGCATGATGCCCAGCTCGTCGAGCTTTCTCTCGATCGGCGCGGTGTAGCCGCTGCTGTACAGGAAGCTGTCGGTGACGATGAAGGCTTTCTTCTTATTCATAACGGTGCCGAGCTCGTCGAGGGCGACGCTCAGGCAGCCTTGCTTGACATAAACTTTCTCGGGTGCTCTGAACCAAAGCATATTGTTCCTCCTCTTGGCGACGGTCTTGATGTTCAACAGGTGCTTGACGCCTACGTTCTCATGGATCGAGTTGCCGCCCCATGAGCCGCAGCCCAGGGTCAGCGACGGAGTGAGGCGGAAGTTGTAGATGTCGCCGATGCCGCCCTGTGAGGAGGGGGTGTTGACCACGATACGGCAGGTCTTCATGCGCTCCATGAACTGAGCGAGCACATCCGCGCGGGTCAGCTCGTTGATATAGATGGAGGAGGTGTGGCCGTAGCCGCCGTCGGCGATGAGCTGTTCGGCGTTATTGAACGCTTCCTCGATGGTGTCGTACTTGTACATCGCGAGCACGGGGGAGAGCTTCTCGTGAGCGAATTCCTCAGAGAGGTCTACGCTCCTGACCTCGCCGATCAGCACCTTGGCGCTTTCAGGGACGTCTACGCCGCTGAGCTGAGCGATCTTATAGGCGCTCTGACCGACGATCTTCGCGTTTAAGGAGCCGTTGATGATGATGGTCTTTCTGACCTTCTCGAGCTCGTCGGGCTTGAGGAAGTAACACCCGCGGTAGAGGAACTCCTCCTTGACCTTGTCGTAGATCGACGAGGGGACGTGTACGCTCTGCTCCGAAGCGCAGATCATACCGTTGTCGAAGGTCTTGGAGTGGATGATGGAGTTGACCGCGAGAACGATATCTGCGCTCTCGTCGATGATGGCGGGGGTGTTGCCCGCGCCTACGCCTAAGGCGGGCTTGCCGGAGCTGTACGCCGCCTTCACCATGCCGGGGCCGCCGGTGGCGAGGATGATATCCGCTTCCTTCATCAGGGTATTGGTCATGTCGAGCGACGGGACGTCGATCCACGCGATGATGTTCTCGGGAGCGCCCGCCTTGACAGCCGCGTCAAGGATGATGCGCGCCGCCTCGATGGTGCTTTTTTTCGCGCGCGGGTGAGGGGAGATGATGATGCCGTTGCGGGTCTTGAGCGAGATCAGGCACTTGAAGATCGCGGTCGAGGTCGGGTTGGTAGTCGGGATGACCGCCGCGACCACGCCGATCGGTTCGGCGACCTTGACGATGCCCGCCGCGCTGTCCTCCTCTACCACGCCGCAGGTCACGGTGTTCTTGTAGGCGTTATAGATGTATTCGGACGCGTAATTGTTCTTGATGACCTTGTCCTCGACGACGCCCATGCCGGTCTCCTCGACCGCGAGCTTCGCGAGGCTCAGCCGTGCCTTGTTCGCCGCGAGCGCAGCCGCCTTGAAGATCCGGTCGACCTGCTCCTGACTGTATTCGCCGAAGACTGCCTGCGCCTGTCGGACTTCGCCGATCCTGCGCTCCAGCGCCTCCACGCTGTCTACTGAATAATGCTTCGTATCCATAAAATTCCTCCTAATCCAATTGTCGTTGCAAGGGGATGGCACACATTCAGCCCAAAGCAATTTCAACCGATATTACATTAAGTATAGCATAGGCGATTTTGGGATTCAATTTGCATTTGCGACAAAGAAATCCGTGCATTTTTAGTGTTATTAGGCATATTGTTATTTTTTTAACAAACCATCGGCGATTTGTGCGTTCCCCGTGTATGATCGGAATCAACAAAAATACGCCTGAACTTTTTACACAAAAAACAAACAGTAATACTGGATTTTTTTGCCATACTGTGCTATGATTAACTTAATATGATGTTTAGGAGGCATTAACATGAAAAGATCAATGGCAATTTTACTGGTTATCGCGCTCGTTTTCTCCGCGCTGGTGTTCACCGCGTGCGGCGGCTCCGGCAGCAACGGCATGACCTTCATCAAGATCGCCGACCTCAAGGCGAGCGGTACCGAATATGACTTCTTAAAGGCGAACAGCTCTCTCGACGACGCGCTGCTGGTCGCACAGATCTCGAAGGACGCTTCCGGTGAGATCACCGTCCCCGCAAAGCAGGGCGACGCGCAGGTCGTCGCTGTCATCAGCGAGGACGCAACGAACGATAAGGTCACCGCGCTGACCCTCGAGGAGGGCGTTCAGTTCATGGAGAACTGCTTCAAGGACGGCTCCGCTGTCGCGACTCTGACCCTGCCCGCGACCTTCAAGGAGGTCTACCACAGCTTTAATAAGAACACCGCTCTCGCCGAGGTCAGCTTCGGCAGAAGCGTGCAGTATATCGTCGATTCCTTCTGCGACTGCGAGAAGCTCGCTAAGCTCGAGAGCGCGGGCTACCTCTACGGCGTGAAGGACGCGTTCCTGAACGACAAGGCGCTCGCCGACGTCACCGTCACCGGCGCCGTTCAGAAGTCCGAGAACAGCTTCAACGGCTCGGGTATGACCGCGCTGACCTTCTCTGAGAACGTTCACGAGATCTTCACCAGCTTCAACGAGTGCCCCGCTCTCAAGACCGTCACCTTCGAGCAGATGGCGAGCGGTATCAGCAACTCCTTCAATATGTGCCCCGCCTTCACCGATATCACCTTCAAGCAGGGCAGCGGCAGACTGTTCAAGAGCTTCTGCGACGATCCCGAGCTCCAGAACGCCGACTTCGGCGGAAACGGCGTCAACAACGCCGAATCCTTCACCAACAGCCCCAAGGTCGTGCTCCCCGAATAATGTTTGAGTCCATCCCGAAAGGCGTTATATAATGATAGGTGCTAACATCCGATTCCTTCGTAAAACCGAAAACCTCAGTCAGGAGGACTTTGCCGAGCGCTTCGGCGTTTCGCGGCAGAGCGTGGCGAAGTGGGAGAGCGGCGACAGCACGCCCGACCTGATGAAGGCGCGGGAGATCGCCGAGTACTATGACATGTCGCTGGATGTGCTGGTCAGTCTCTCGCTGGAGGGTGTTGCGAATGATGAAAAATCTGCCGACGGTAAGTATATCTTCGGCATGGTCAAGGTCAGCGAGGGCGGTCGGGTGACCCTGCCCGAATACGCCCGCGAGGTGTTCGGCATCCGCGACGGCGACCGCCTGATGGTGATGGGAGATACCGCCAAGGGAGGTATCGCGCTGGCGAAGATATCGCTGGGTAATCTGTTCAAGAAACAATAAGCGTTACAGCGCCGTCCGAAAGGGCGGCGCTTTTTGTTGATATCGTGCGGCGATCCCGGCAGTATGGCAACCTGTATCTCCGAAAGGGGTTTCCGCTCGGCAGGATAATCGGTTGAGATTGCCGCGTCATGACCTGCGGTCATTCCTCGCAATGACATTTTGCGGCGCCCTCCTCGGAATAAGGTTTGTGCCACGATTTTTTACACTTCCGGTTAAGTCCGGTTGGTAGAAAGATCGCCTGTTTTATCGTATCATTGAGCTGTAAACCGCAGAAGGAGGATCGGTATGGAAGCGATCAAAACCCGAAATCTGATCAAGCAATATAAGGATCTGGTGGCAGTGAAGGGGCCGGAGCTGACCGTCAGCGAGGGCGAGCTCTACGGGCTGCTGGGTGTGAACGGCGCCGGTAAATCCACCACCATCAAGATGCTGTCCTGTCTGACGCGCCCGACCTCGGGCGACGCGCTCGTGATGGGGCACAGCGTCGTCGACGAGCCGGAGAAGGTCAAGGCGATCATAAACGTCTCGCCGCAGGAGACCGCCGTCGCCGCCAAGCTGAGCGTGCGCGAGAATCTCGAGTTCATCGCCCGCATCTACGGCTGTGACAAAAAAGAAGCCCGCGAAAAAGCGAACAAGATGATCGAAGATTTTTCTTTTGAAGAAATAAGAAACAAACGCGCGGGCACCTTGTCCGGCGGCTGGCAGCGCCGACTGAGTATCGCGATGGCGTTGATCACCGAGCCGCGGGTGCTGTTCCTCGACGAGCCGACGCTCGGGCTGGACGTCCTCGCCCGAAGAGAGCTGTGGCGCCTTATCGAGAGCCTTAAAGGGAGGATGACCGTTATCCTGACCACCCATTATCTGGAGGAGGCGGAGAGCCTCTGCGACCGCATCGGGATCATGGCTCACGGCGAGCTGTGCGCCGAGGGTACCGCCGATGAGCTGAAGGCGCAGGCGGGTACCGATAACTTTGAAGAAGCCTTCATCACCATCGCGGGGGAGGGGATAGCATGAACAGAACGCTTACCTTTGCTTCACGCAATACGAAGGAGATCACCCGCGACCCGCTGACGCTGATCTTCGGCGTCGCCTTCCCGCTGGTACTGCTCCTGCTGCTGTCGGCGATCAACAGGGCGATCCCCGACGGTCACGGCCCGCAGAACTTTCAGATACAGAATCTCGCGCCCGGCATCACGGTGTTCGGACTGAGCTTTCTGTCGTTGTTCTCATCTATGCTGATCGCGAAGGACAGGACGACGAGCTTCGTGCTGCGCCTGTTCACCTCGCCGCTCAGACCCGCCGAGTTCATCCTCGGCTACACCCTGCCGCTGCTCCCGATGGCGCTTATACAGACCCTGATCTGCTATCTCGCCGCTCTCCCGCTGGGGTTGAAGGCGAGTGCCGATCTGCTCGCTGCCGCCTTGGTGAATCTCCCGATCGCCGTCGTATTCATCGCGCTGGGACTGCTGTTCGGCACCGTGCTGAACGAGAAGGCGGTCGGCGGCGTATGCGGCGCGTTGCTGACGAACCTCTCCGCGTGGTTCTCCAATATCTGGTTCGATACCTCGATGGTGGGCGGCGCGTTCGAGACCGTCGCGAACATCCTGCCCTTCTCCCATGCCGTGAAGGCGGCTCAGGCTGCCGCCGCGGGCAGCTATGCGGCGATCTTCCCCGACCTGTGGGTAGTGATCTCGTACGCGGTCGTCCTCACCGTCGCCGCTTCTGTTGTCTTTGCCGTGAAACTGAAAAAGATGTAAAATCGCT
>CAMVDB010000069.1 GCA_947166135.1 uncultured Clostridia bacterium
GTATATGAAAAAACTTAGATGAATTCTTGTTTGTAATGCTATTTTAATAAAATATTACTGAAAAGTCAAGTGCATTTGTATATTTTACCGTAGAAAAAACAGGGGTAAAGTTGTTGACTTTTACTATAGATTAATAGTAAAATTATAGTGTATCACCAAAATTCGTATTATTACTACAGCACTTTGCACTAAGGTGTTGTCATATTGACGAACACACGGAGGTTTCTATTGAGCAATTTGACTGAACAAATCAACAAGCGCCGTACCTTTGCGATCATCTCGCATCCCGACGCGGGTAAAACAACGCTGACCGAGAAGCTGCTGCTGTACGGCGGCGCGATCAACTTAGCGGGTTCTGTTAAGGGTAAAAAGACCGCGAAGCATGCGGTTTCCGACTGGATGGAGATCGAGAAGCAGAGAGGTATCTCCGTGACCTCCTCCGTATTGCAGTTTAAATATGACGGATACTGTATCAACATCCTGGATACGCCCGGACATCAGGATTTCTCGGAGGATACCTACCGTACACTGATGGCGGCCGACAGCGCGGTCATGGTCATCGACGCGTCCAAGGGCGTTGAGAACCAGACCAAGAAGCTGTTCAAGGTCTGCGTCATGCGCCATATCCCGATCATCACCTTTATCAATAAGATGGATCGTGACGCGCAGAATCCGTTCGATCTTCTCGAGGATATCGAGAACGTTCTCTGTATCAATACCTGCCCGATGAACTGGCCGATCGGCTCCGGTAAGGAGTTCAAGGGCGTATACGACCGCAAGAAGGGGAAGATCCTCTCGTATACCGCGAACAACGGTCAGCGTGAGGTCGAACAGGAGGAGATCTCTCTTGATGATCCCGAGCTTGAATCCAAGCTGTTTTACGGTCAGAAGGATACCCTGTTCGATGATATCGACCTGCTTGACGGAGCGGGCAACGATTTTGATATCGACCTCGTACGCAAGGGTCAGCTGACGCCGGTGTTCTTCGGCTCCGCTCTGACCAACTTCGGCGTTGAGCCGTTTTTGCAGGAGTTCTTGCAGCTGACTACCGGTCCGCTCCCGCGTGAAGCAGGGGATGAGCTGATCGCTCCCGATTCCGATTTCTTCTCCGCCTTTGTCTTTAAGATCCAGGCGAATATGAATAAAGCCCACCGTGACCGCGTCGCTTTCATGCGAATCTGCTCGGGCAGATTCGACAAGAACATGGAGGTCTATCATGTGCAGGGTGACCGCAAGATGAAGCTGTCCCAGCCTCAGCAGATCATGGCGCAGGAGCGCGAGATCGTTGACGAGGCTTTCGCGGGCGACATCATCGGCGTATTTGATCCGGGCATGTTCTCCATCGGCGATACCATCGTTACCCCGGGACAGAAGTTCGCTTTCAAGGGTATCCCGACCTTTGCGCCCGAGCATTTCGCGCTGGTTCGTCAGAAGGATACCATGAAGCGTAAGCAGTTCGTCAAGGGTATGAATCAGATCGCGCAGGAAGGCGCAATTCAGATTTTCCATGAGCCCGAATCCGGTATGGAGGAGGTCATCGTCGGCGTTGTCGGTGTTCTGCAGTTTGACGTACTGAAATACCGCCTTGAGAACGAGTATAACGTTGAGATCATCATGGAGAATACGCCATATCAGTTCATCCGCTGGATCACCTCGGAGGTCGATTACAAAGCTCTTGATCTTGCGTCAGATACCAAGGTTGTCGCTGATTTCAGGGATAATAAGCTGCTGCTGTTCCGTTCCGAGTGGAGCATCGACTGGGCGCTGGAGCACAACAAGGGCTTGACCCTGCAGGATTTCGGCAACGCTGAATAATTCAATCATCGTATAGGACATACCGCCTCATGAATAGACTTTCATGGGGTGGTTTTATGTTTGCTTTTTTATCCTATATCAGTCAGTATCTCTTCCTGTTCATTTTGCATCTGGCTCACGGCGAGAGCTTCCCGAAGCCGCTGAAAAAGGATGAAGAACAACGATATTTAGAACTTGCGGCTCAGGGAGATATCAAAGCGCGGAATATCCTCGTCGAGCATAATCTTCGACTTGTCGCACATATCATCAAGAAGTATTATCAGAATTACGACGGTCAGGAGGATTTGGTCTCCATCGGTACGATCGGTCTGATCAAGGCGATCAACACCTATGACCTGAGTAAGAATATCAAGCTTTCGAGTTATGCTTCTCGTTGTATCGAGAACGAGATCCTCATGCATTTTCGAGGCAATCGTAAATCGTCGCAGAATGTATCGCTCAACGATGCGATCGATACCGATAAGGACGGCAATCCGCTGACGCTGATCGATATACTCGCGTCCGATATGGATGTTGCCGAGGATGTCGATACCAAACTCCGGCTCGAGGTGCTGGACCGCTACATCGACGAGGTGCTCACGGACAGAGAGAAGCAGATCATCACCTGCCGCTACGGGATCAGAGGCGAGAAGATTCAGCCGCAGCGTGAATTGGCGCAGACGCTTGGTATCTCGCGCTCTTATATCTCGCGTATCGAGAAGAAGGCGCTGGAAAAACTCAGAAAGCGTTACGAAAAAGGCGAATAAACGTTCTTGACTCCTATTAAAATACCGGTATAATGATAGTAGTGCCGTCATATACATGTGATGGTGATTGGATTGAAGGTCAAGACATTATATATCATAACTCTCTGCGTGGTCATCATATGCGTATGCGTGCTGCTGTACTCTGCTTTTTCAAACAGCGCGATCCATACTTCGTCAGATGATATTGCCGAAGATATGCCGCATATCGTCATCGACGCGGGTCACGGCGGAGAGGACGGCGGTGCAGAGGCGGACGGTGTTCTGGAGAAAGATATCAACCTGAATATCGCGAATAAGCTTGCCGATGTCCTGCGACTGTGCGGGTATCGCGTAACGGAGATCCGCGACGAGGATATCTCCGTATACACCGACGACGCAGAGACGCTCCGACAGAAAAAGACCTCCGACTTGAAGCGACGCGCTGAGATCTTCAACGAGGACGTAAACAATATTGTTGTCAGTATTCATCAGAACAAGTTCGACAACAGCGCCTACAGCGGAACGCAGGTGTTTTATTCTACCAATAATGAGAACAGCGCGATCCTTGCCGAGTCGATCAGGAACAGCGTGGTTTCACTGCTCCAAAAGGATAACACGCGCGAATTGAAGCCTGCGAACTCGGATATCTATGTTCTCGATCACGCACAAGTCCCCGCTGTGATCGTCGAATGCGGGTTCCTCTCGAACAGCGAAGAACGCGCAAAGCTCCTTGACGAGCGTTATCAAAGCGAAATGGCGTACGCCGTAGCGATGGGCGTACTGGAATATTCAGAAAAGGAACGGTAATATGGCTAAGATCAAAAGTGTATATATATGCTCGGAGTGCGGCTATGAAAGCCCGAAGTGGTATGGGAAATGTCCCTCCTGCGGCGAGTGGAATACCATGAACGAGGAGATCAAGGAAACCTCTAAGGCTTCCGCGGCGGCAGCGCGATCTCACGCGACCGCTTATGCGCCGCCTGTACATATCAGCGAGATCAGCACGACCGACGAGATCCGTTATCAGACCGGCTCCAAGGAGCTCGACCGTGTGATGGGCGGCGGTATCGTCAAGGGCAGTCTGATCCTGCTCGGCGGCGATCCCGGTATCGGTAAATCGACGATCCTGCTCCAGATCTGTGAGCATCTGGGCAGAAATCTGAAGATACTCTATGTCTCGGGTGAGGAAAGCAAGCGACAGCTGAAGCTCCGCGCAGACCGTCTGGGCGTCAACTCGGACAACCTCTATATCCTGACTCAGACGGACGTCGAGCTTGTGTGTGAGACCATCCGTCAGGACAAGCCCGATATCGTGATGATTGACTCTATCCAGACGATGTCCCTGTCGGAACTCAATTCATCGCCCGGTTCGGTGACGCAGGTGCGGGAGAGTACCAACTTCTTTATGCGTACCGCCAAGAGCCTCGATATCCCGATGATCATTGTCGGTCATGTCAACAAGGAGGGCTCGATCGCGGGTCCGAAGGTGCTGGAACACGTCGTGGACGCCGTTCTGCACTTTGAGGGTGATCGCCAGATGTCCTACCGTATTTTACGTGCGGTCAAAAACCGTTACGGCTCCACCAATGAGATCGGCGTATTCGAGATGACGGACGCGGGACTCAGGGAGGTCGAGAACCCCTCGCTGATGCTGATATCCGGCAGACCGAAGAACGTCAGCGGCACCTGTATCGCGTGCGCGATGGAGGGTACGCGGCCGATCCTGGCTGAGATCCAGGCGCTCGCGGCTTCTACCGGCTTCGGCAATCCGCGCCGTATGTGTACCGGCTTTGACTATAACCGCATGAATCTGATCATCGCGGTGCTTGAGAAGCGCGCGGGTTATTATTTCAACAATACCGACGCTTATGTGAACGTCGTCGGCGGCTTGAGGCTGGATGAGACCGCAGTCGATCTGGCGGTAGCGATCTCACTGATCTCTTCCTTGAAGGATGTTCCGATCAATGATAACGCGATCGCTTTCGGTGAGATCGGCTTGGCGGGGGAGATTCGCTCCGTCAGTCACGCCCAGCAGCGTCTGAACGAGGCGGTTCGACTCGGCTTTGAAAAGATCATCATTCCCGCTCACAACAGCAAGGATATCACGATCCCCGATGGGGTAGAGGTGATCCCGGTGAAGAATGTCCGTCAGGCGTTTGAGGCGATCTGTGAGTAAAGCGATCCTGTCGACGCGGTATCCGCAGTTTGCAGAGAAGCTGGAAGCGCTCGGTTATGACGTCATACCGACCGAGAAGGTCGGCTGCTTAATCGACTACGAGCAGGATCATGCCGATATGCAGTGTCTGATTCTTGATGATACCGCTTTTGTGCTCAGCTGCTGTGATAAGCTTGCAAATGCGCTGAAAAGCGTCTGTAACGTTGTTATATGTGCAGATGATATCGGACACGATTATCCGTTGAATGTGCCTCTGAACGCCGCTCAGGTGGGTAAAATGATTATATGCCGCACCGACACCCTTGATAAGCAGGCTTCGGAGTACGCAAGAAGGAATAACTACGAACTGATACATGTACGTCAAGGCTACGCCAAGTGTTCCTGTGCGGTGGTTTCCGATCGTGCGATCATCACTGCCGATCACGGGATAGAAAGAACGTTAAAAGGCTCTACTATCGATGTACTGTTGACAGAGCAGGGGAGAGTCAGGCTCGACGGCGCGGATTACGGCTTTATCGGCGGCGCTTCGGGTTACGATCGATCGAGTCGAACGCTGTATTTTACCGGAAATATCCGTAAGCATCCGGATTATGAGCGAATCAATCAGTTATGTATCAATCACGGTACGAAGATCGTATCACTGACGGATGATGAACTCATAGATATCGGTGGGATTATATTTCGTTAAATATTTAACAAATAGGGAAGTGCATTAAACAGAGAATAGGGGTAAGACGAAAGCGATCATCAGTCTTCTGCCTTTTTATTAGAAAGATTAGTCATTAACAATACAAGTATTATAGAATGAATATTTAACCGTCAATTTGCAGTTCATCGTAAGATCGATCGCGCTGAATCGTCCGCCGGACTGACAGAATCATTTCACATGATATATTTGATGAATCATTTTGAATACAGATTGTGATTCTGGAATTTGATTGCTGTAAAATCCTTTAACAATATAATTGCAATAACATAACAGATAAATCTGAATAGCATGAAAAATTATCGTTTCAGTTTTTTTCGAATGAGTCAACCATCGTCTGAAAAAAACTGAGACGATTCTATTTGAAGCCAAAAATCAGCAATCAGACCAAAATGACAGTACAAGATTTCGAATTGGCTCAAAATGCGGTTGTCAGGCGTTTTCTGCCTTTATACCCTCCCCTAAATTACATAAAATATTAATTTTATGTAATTTTCTAAATCGGAATTTTCAGTTCCCTCTCTTCTGGTATAATTATATAAAAAGTTAAAGGTGGAGATTGCCACAGCTCCTTCGGAGCTTCGCAATGACGTATTCGATATGTTGGAGATTGCCACAGATCTGTCGAGCTTTGCGGTGATGCTTTTCTTATGATTATCATAACGCGTATTTATAATGACTGTAATTTGAGATTGCTGAGGTGATATTTTGAGTAAGGGTAATTTTTCTGTTGAAGCTTCCGAGCCGATGAAAGATTTTTTATATTATTTGCAAACGGTCAAAGGCCGTTCGCCGTCGACGGTCGACGAATACTTTAATGATCTTCGATTGTTCTTTCGGTTTATCAAGCAGCGCAAGCGTCTGGTGCCTGCGGATGTCCCCTATCAGGATATCCCTGTCGATGACGTTGATATCGAGCTGATCTCATCCGTCACGCTGACCGACGGCTATGAGTTTATGAATTATCTGCTTCGTGAACGCAAGAACGACAAAGCCGCGCGAGCACGCCGCACGACCAGTATCAAGTCGTTCTACAGCTATCTGACGAATAAAAAGCACGTTTTGCAGTTAGATCCGCTGAAGGATCTGGAGCGCCCGAACGCCCGTGAGAAGAATCCGCTGCCAAAATACCTGACTCTCGAACAAAGCATCGAACTGTTGAACGCGGTCGACGGTAAGTTCAAGGAGCGCGATTACTGCATCCTGACCTTCTTCCTCAACTGCGGTATGCGATTGGCGGAGTTGGTTTCGATGGATTATCCCGATATCCGCTCCGATCACACGGCGCAGATCATCGGTAAGGGTAACAAAAAGCGCATCATTTACCTGAACGACGCCTGTATCTCAGCCTTTGAAGCGTATATGAAGGTGCGTCCTGTGGAGGGCGTGCGTGCTCAGGATAAGTATGCCCTCTTCCTCTCCTCTCAGAAGCGCCGTATCTCGCGCGAAATGGTGCAGAAGATCGTTTATAAATACCTCGATAAGATCGGCTTGGATTCGCAGGGATACTCGGTGCATAAGCTGCGCCATACCGCCGCCACACTGATGTATCAGCACGGCAACGTCGATATTCGCGTGTTGAAGGATGTACTGGGTCACGAGAACCTGAGCACGACCGAGATTTATACGCACCTCGATTCCTCTCAGATCGAAGCCGCTGCAAAGAGCAATCCTCTCTCTAAGGTCAAACCGAAATCGGGAAAATAAAGAGGTCGAGATTGCCACAGCTCTGTCGAGCTTCGCAATGACGTATTTGATAGGT
>CAMVDB010000070.1 GCA_947166135.1 uncultured Clostridia bacterium
GCCCGCTGTCGCAGGGCGTGGCATATCCTATCCAACGTTTTCGATATGGATAACGTTCGTCATCCTCGGGCGACCGATGGTCGCCCCTACCGCTAACTCCTCACTCCTAATTATTCCTAACTCTTTTCAGCGTTTTATACAACTTATCCGTCTAAAATTTGCCGTATTTGTCATGTTGTAAAAAGGGCGATTTTATGGTATGATGATAGAGTATATAGAATATCACCCGGAAAGGATGGGTATACATGGTAGTTAAGGATATTATTGACATTTTGGACGGCGAGATCATCTGTGAGGGCGACCTCACCGCTGAGATCAAAACCGCCTGCGGTTCCGACATGATGAGCGACGTGCTCGCGTTCGTCAAGGATCAGAGCGTGCTGCTGACCGGGCTGGTCAACCCCCAGGTCGTACGCACCGCCGAGATGATGGACATGGCGTGCATCGTATTCGTGCGCGGCAAGATGCCCGATCAGGGGATCATCGACCTCGCCGAGAGCCGTGACATCACCCTCATCAAGACCCGTTACCGTATGTTCACCGCCTGCGGCAGGCTGTATGCGAACGGACTGTCCGGAGGTACCGCGGTATGAGCAATATCCATCTTCATTATGACGTCAACGGCGAGGACTTCACCCGCGCGGGTGAAGCGTCCGGCGCTGTCAAAAAACGTCTCAAGGCGCTGGGCTACAACACCGACGCGATCCGTCGGGTAGCCATCGCAATGTATGAGGCGGAGATCAACATGGTCATCCATGCCGACGGCGGCTACGTCGACGTCGATATCTTCCCCGATCACGTCGATATCCTGCTCTCCGACCACGGCCCCGGCATCCCCGATGTCGAGAAGGCGATGCAGGAGGGCTTCTCCACTGCGCCCGATAACGTACGCAACCTCGGCTTCGGCGCGGGCATGGGTCTGCCGAACATCAAGAAATACACCGACGAAATGCGTATCGAGACCGAGATCGGTAAAGGTACCGACCTCTACCTCACCGTCAGAGTAAATCAATGATTTACGGTTAATGGTGGATCGTGAACGGCTTCGGAAAGTCCCTGAACCATTCACCGTTCGTCATTCTCCATTCACCCAAAAGGAATCGTTATGAATCAACAATACTTCCACTCCGTCGAGCTGGACGCGGAGCTGTGCTGCGGCTGTACCAACTGCCTCAAGCGCTGTCCGACCGAAGCCATCCGTATCCGCGACGGTAAGGCGCACATCCTCTCCGAGAGGTGCATCGACTGCGGCGAGTGCATCCGCATCTGTCCGCACCATGCAAAACGCGCCCGCTCCAATTCAATAGAAGAGATCGAACCGTTCAAGATCAAGGTCGCGATCCCCGCGCCCGCCTTGTTCGGTCAGTTCAACAACTTAAACGATATCGACATCGTGCTGACGGGACTTCGCGCGCTGGGCTTCGACTACATCTACGAGGTCAGCCGCGCCGCCGAGCTCGTATCCGAGGCAACGCGCAAGCTGATCCGCGAGAGCAAGCTGCAGCGCCCGATCATCAGCTCCGCCTGTCCCGCCGTCGTTCGCCTAATCAAGATCCGTTTCCCCGAGCTGTGCGGCAACGTTATGCCCCTGCTGGCGCCTATGGAGGTCGCCGCGCGCATGGCGCGCCGTGAGGTGCGCAAGTTGACGGGTCTCGAGGACGAGGATATCGGCGTGTTCTTCATCACGCCCTGTCCCGCCAAGGTGACCGAAATCAACAATCCCAACAGCACCGAGAAGAGCGCCGTGACCGGCGCGATCGCGATCTCCCAGATCTACCCCGCCCTGACCTCCAAGATGGATCACCTCAAGGTGATCGAGCCGCTTGCGAAGTCGGGTCTGATCGGCGTGGGCTGGGCGAACTCGGGCGGTGAATCCGCCGCGATGCTGGGTGAGAAATACCTCGCCGCAGACGGCATCGAGAACGTCATCCGCGTGCTCGAGGAGCTCGAGGACGAGCACATCCGCGACATCGACTTCATCGAGCTGAACGCCTGCTCCGGCGGCTGCGTCGGCGGCGTGCTCGCGGTCGAGAATCCGTATGTCGCCCAGGCGCGTATCCAGAACCTGCGTAAGTACCTGCCGGTCTCCCTCAACCACCTCGACGAGAAGGATCTCGACCGGATGCTGTGGGAGAACGAGCTGACCTTCAACGCCGAGAGCTTCCGTCTCTCCGACGACATCATCGAAGCGATGGATATGATGGAGAAGATGGAGGAGATCTGCAAGGGACTTCCGGGTCTTGACTGCGGCTCCTGCGGCGCTCCCACCTGCCGCGCTCTCGCCGAGGATATCGTCAAGGGCAACGCCAAGGAGACCGACTGTATCCATAAGCTCAAGGCGAAGATCCAGAATGTCTATGACACATTAGGTAATCTATGAGTAAGAACGAACTGACTCCCCGCGAGAGGGAGTATTTAGACTGTCAAACGCCGATGATCTCGGGCGGTAACGCCGCGATGCGTATTATCGGCGGCGTATTTGCGTCGCTCGGTCAAACGCTGGTTGCTCCTTCAACCGCTTACAACAAAACCGAAAAGAAATTGATGCGAACCGCGCGCGAGATTCGCTATACGCGCTACAAAAAGGCTGTCCTGCGCAAGCAGAACGGCACACCCGCAAAGAAAGATGAAAAACTCCTCAAAAAGCTGAACAAGAAGGACTTCGTCCTCGCCGAGGACACCTACGACCCCGACGAATTCACCCGTCAGGTGTATGAGGAATACATGAAAAACCATTCGGAAAACGGAGAACAGTGAACGGAGAACGGCAGCTCCCTTTCCCGAAGGGAGCCTAAAATGATACACGACCACATTCCCGAAACCGTTCACGATTCACCCGAGTGAAAGGAGTCGCTATGACTGTAAACGAACTGAAGGATAAACTGAATCTGAAGCCGCTGGTAGAGGACGACTACGACCGCGAGGTCAAGGACTGCTACATCGGCGATCTGCTGAGCTGGGTCATGGGCAGAGCGCCCGCCGACAGCGCGTGGCTGACCGTCATGGGCAATATCAACAGCATCGCCGTCGCGACCCTCGCCGACGTCAGCTGCATTATCCTCGTCGAGAATGCGGCGCTGGATGATAACGCCCGCCAAAAGGCGGAGATGCACGGCGTCAACATCCTCACCACCGAAGAGAACAGCTACACCGTCGCCGTAGCGCTGAGCAAGCTGATCTGATGGCGCGTTATTACTACGACCTGCACCTGCACTCGTGCCTCTCGCCCTGCGGCGACATGGACATGACCCCCAACAACCTCGTCAACATGGCGAAGCTCCTGGGGCTGGACGTGATCGCCCTCACCGACCACAACACCTCGCTGAACTGTGAGGCGGCGATGAAGGTCGGCGAAGAAGTCGGGCTGCTGGTCATCCCCGGGATGGAGTTGACCACCGCCGAGGATATCCACGCCGTCTGCCTCTTCCCCACCCTTGAACAGGCGCTGGATTTCTCGCGTTATGTGGACGAGAACCGCTTCAAGGTGCCGAACAAAGCGGAGATCTACGGCAGACAGGTCATCATGAACGAAAACGACGAGGAGATCGGCGAGATCGAGCACCTGCTGCTGCCCGCCTCCTTCATCGGCATGTACGACGCGTACCGTAAAGCCAAGGAGTTCGGCGGTATCTGCTACCCCGCGCACATCGACCGCGATTCGCTGTCGATCCTCAGCGTGCTGGGCGAGATCGACCCTTACTGCGGGTTCAGGACCGCGGAGCTGGCGGATATCTCGAAGCTGCCCGAGCTGAGAAAGCAGCATCCGATCCTCGACTATATGAACATCATCACCTGCTCCGACGCGCATTATCTTGAGAATATGCGCGACGCGGCAAACACCCTCGAGCTGCCCGAGCTGACGCGGGAAGCCGTCATCAATTACCTCGATACCGAAAAGTAGCCGTCCTGTTTGATCAGGGCGGCTTTTTAGTTAGGAGTCAGGAGTGAGGAGTGAGAAGTTATATAAACGTCGGATAGAATGTTGGGGCGCTTGATCGAGTCGTAGGGGCGACCATCGGTCGCCCGCGAATGACGGACGTTATTGATATCGAAAGCGTCGGATAGGATATGCCACGCCCTGCAACAGCGGGCGGTCACTGACCGCCCCTACGATGTCGCGGCGCGAATGTCCCTTGCGGGACGCGGGTCGTCTTGGGGGTCTCCCCGCCGGGTAGGTGGCGCGAAGCGACAGAGGGGTGCCGTCTCCGGCTGAGGAACCGTCCCCTACAACTTCTCACTCCTAACTCCTCCTCATCGTCATCGGTTTAACGCTTTAAAACTTGCAATAATTAAAGCGTTTTGCAGGATTTAATTCTAAATTTGAAATTTAGATTGATCCCGTCAATCCTTTTATTCCTCAAAAGAATACTGGTTTCCGAGGTTAGCAATAGCTAACTAAAAACACCGTAAAAAACTGCATTTTTTACCGCTTTTTGCACGAAAAAATTGCGTTATTTTATAGACAATCCCGCCGAAATATGCTATATTATTAAGGTAAGTAACCATAGCTTTCGCTATGAATTTTCTGCTACAATTCACTTACATCATCATTCATTAAGGAGGAATAAAGATGCTTAAGAAAATCAGCACTCTGCCTTTTCAGGGTACGCCTGAGCAGGAAGCGAAGCTGAAGGAAGTCATCGCGAACCACAAGGATGATCCGGGCGCAGTCATGCCTGTACTGCAGGAGGCTCAGGATATTTACGGCTATCTGCCGATCGAGGTCCAGCAGATGATCGCGGAGGGTCTCGACGTACCGATCGACGAGGTATACGGCGTAGCTACCTTCTACAGCCAGTTCGCTCTGTCCCCCAAGGGCAAGTACAACATCAGCGTGTGCCTGGGTACCGCCTGCTACGTCAAGGGCTCCGGCGACGTACTGAACCGCCTCTCCCAGGAGCTGGGTATCGAGGCCGAGGAGTGCACCATGGACGGTAACTTCTCCCTGACTGCATGCCGCTGCATCGGTGCCTGCGGTCTGGCTCCCGTTATGACGGTCAACGACGACGTTTACGGCCGTCTGGTCGCCGACGACGTTCCCTCGATCCTTGCGAAGTACAAGGAAGCGTAATGAGAGAGCTATCCTTGAACGTCATGGACGTGGCGCAGAACTCGGTTCGCGCCGAGGCTGATCTGGTCACCGTCAAGGTCGAGGAAAGCGACAAGGACGACTTCCTCACCATCACCATCGCCGACAACGGCTGCGGCATGACGCAGGAACAGGTACAACAGGTCATCGATCCGTTCTTTACCACGCGTACCACGCGCAAGGTCGGGCTGGGCGTGCCGCTGTTCAAGCTGAGCGCCGAGCAGACGGGCGGCAGCTTTGACATACAGAGCGAGAAGGGCGTGGGCACCACCACGACCGCTACCTATGTCAAGTCGCATGTCGATATGACCCCGCTGGGGGACATCAACGACACCATGAAGATCCTGATACAGTGCAATCCCGAGATTGACTTTATCTTCATCCACAGCACCGACAACGGCAGCTTCACCCTTGACACAAGGGAGCTTCGAGAGGTGCTCGGCGACGTGAGCCTCGACACCCCCGACGTTCTGGAATGGATCGCGGATTATTTAGAAGAAAACACTAAGAGCATATATGGAGGTGCGTAAAAATGAAATCTTTAGCTGAGTTAAAGGCTATCAGAGACAGAGCGCAGGCTGAAATGAACATGAGAAAAGAGAATCCCAACGCCGCGCGCGTTCTGGTCGGTATGGCTACCTGCGGTATCGCGGCAGGCGCAAGACCCGTTCTCAACGCCTTTGTAGAAGAGATCGCGAAGCGCGGTCTCAAGGACGTAACCGTCACCCAGACAGGCTGTATCGGTATCTGCCAGTATGAGCCCGTCGTAGAAGTCGAGATCCCCGGCGAGGAAAAGGTCACGTACGTCAAGATGACCCCCGAGAAGGCGGTCAAGGTCGTCAACGATCATCTCGTCAACCATAATGTTGTTTCCGAGTACACCATCGGAACTGCTACCAAATAAGGAGGACTTTTATGTATCGTTCTAATGTACTTGTTTGCGGCGGTACCGGCTGTACCTCGTCAAACAGCTTACAGATAGCTGAAAAGCTCAAGGAAGAGCTCGTCAACAAGGGACTCGATAAGGAAGTCAACGTCATCACCACCGGCTGCTTCGGTCTGTGCGCGCTGGGTCCGATCATGGTCGTTTATCCCGAGGGCTCCTTCTACTCGATGGTCAAGGTCGAGGATATCCCCGAGATCGTTGAGGAGCATCTGAACAAGGGTCGTATCGTCACCCGCCTCCTGTATCAGGAGACCGTCGAGAACGACACCATCAAATCTCTGAACAAAACCGCTTTCTACGAGAAGCAGAAGCGTGTCGCGCTGCGTAACTGCGGCGTCATCGATCCCGAGAAGATCGACGATTACATCGCTCAGGACGGTTATGCCGCTCTGGGTAAGGTCCTCACCGAGATGACCCCCGAGGAGGTCATCCAGACCATGCTCGACTCAGGGCTCAGAGGTCGCGGCGGCGCAGGCTTCCCCACCGGTCTGAAGTGGAAGTTCGCCCGCGGCAACGACGCCGACCAGAAGTACGTCTGCTGTAACGCCGACGAGGGCGACCCCGGCGCGTTCATGGACCGTTCCGTTCTCGAGGGCGATCCCCACGTCGTACTGGAGGCTATGGCGATCGCCGGCTACGCGATCGGCGCTTCTCAGGGCTACATCTACGTCCGTGCCGAGTACCCCATCGCCGTTAAGCGTCTGCAGATCGCGATCGATCAGGCGCACGAGTACGGCCTCCTGGGCGAGGACATCTTCGGCACCGGCTTCAATTTCGATATCAAGATCCGTCTGGGCGCAGGCGCGTTCGTCTGCGGCGAGGAGACCGCTCTGATGACCTCTATCGA
>CAMVDB010000071.1 GCA_947166135.1 uncultured Clostridia bacterium
AGAAAATGTGTGTTCGGCTGCCGGAAAGGAGGATAACAATGCAGTCGAAAAAGAAACAGCCTAATGTTGGGATCACTGCTCTCTACTGCCGTTTGTCGCGTGACGACGGTTTGGAGGGCGAAAGTAATTCCATCTCTACGCAAAAGAAAATGCTCAAGCAGTTTGCTAAAGAACACGGTCTCGGCAATACCCGATACTATGTTGACGACGGATATACCGGAACCAACTTCAACCGACCGGGATTTCAGAAGATGATCGAGGACATTGATCTCGGATATATCTCTACGGTGGTCGTCAAAGACCTGTCCCGACTCGGCAGACGGTATGATACGGTCGGTTATTACACCGACACCTACTTTCCCGACCGTGACATTCGCTTTATCGCCATTAATGATAATGTGGACAGCGATGAGGGAGAGAATGAGATCGCGCCGTTCAAAAATATCATCAACGAATGGTACGCCAAAGATATCAGCAAGAAGTGCCGATCGTCATACCGTATCAGGGGCAGCTCGGGAGAGCCGATTTCATTACCGCCGTATGGCTACATGAAATCTCCCGATAATCCTAAAAAGTGGATTGTCGATCCCGAAGCGGCACCTATTGTCAGAGAGATTTTCCATATGGCGCTTGAAGGAAAGGGTGACGAAGCGATCGCCCGCAATCTTCAGGAAAGGCAAATACTGACTCCGACATTCTATTGGATATCAAAAGGTGTCAGAAAAGGCGGCAAAAAGACTTGTCCCAATCCTTATAAGTGGAAATGTACTACCATAGACGGAATACTGTCCAGACAGGAATACTGTGGTGATGTCATTAACTTTAAGACCTACAGCAAGTCTTATAAGAACAAGACTCGAAGAGCGAATCCGCCTGAAAAGATGGCAGTTTTCAAAAATGTTCATGAGCCGATTATCGATAGAGATACTTTTGAGCTTGTTCAAAAGCTGATTGGTAAGACTAAGCGTAGAGCGCCCAAGCCGGAAAACGGTGAAAAAAGCATTTTTGCCGATCTTCTTTATTGCGCTGACTGTCATAAAAAGCTATGGCATCATGTGAACACCAGAAATAAAGACATCCATTATTTCAGCTGCTCAAATTATGTAAAGGATACCCGAGGCACCTGCAAGACACGCCACTATATCCGCGCTGATGCAATAGAGGAGGTAGTAAAGCAGGAACTGCGGCGGTTAGCGAAGTATTTGGAATTCCATGAAGAAGAGTTTGCCGAACTGTTGGCTGAGAAAACCAATGCCGACATGATCAGCGAGCAGAAATATCTTGAAAGCGAACTGAACCGGATGACGGTCAGGAGCCAGACGGTAGCCGACCTGTTTGTCAAAATTTACGAGGACAACGTAACCGGCAAGCTGACGGATGAGATGTTCATGCAGCTTTCTCAGAAATATGAGCTGGAGCGCATGGAGCTGAAGGATAAGATCTTCGAGTACAAAGAGCGTATCGCCAAACTGCACGAGATGGAGCAGAACAAGGATGACTTCATCAAAGCTATCCGCAAGTTCATGGAGATGCAGACCTTGACCGCTCCATTGCTCAGAGAACTGATCGATCATATCGACGTCTATGAGAAAGAGGGTAACAAGAAGCATTATACCCAGCGGATCGTGATCTACTACCGTTTTGTCGGTTATATCGAAATCCCCACAGAGCCGGATTACGAAAACTATACTGCCGATACGAGGCAGGGCGTCAAGGTGGAATATCTCCCCGCCGAGATGTTCCCAAGTCAGAGAGGGCAAACCGCCTGACAAAGAAAAACCATATAAATAGCAGGAGCAGACCGAAATCTGCTCCTGCTGAAGAAAAATAGAAAAGAAAATGAGTGTTGATAACTTAAGTCCGTTATCAACACTCATACTGGTGGGAGAGGGTGGATTCGAACCACCGAAGTCACTGACAACAGATTTACAGTCTGCCCCCTTTGGCCACTCGGGAACTCTCCCATATTCTTTTGGAGCTGGTGGACGGACTCGAACCCCCGACCTGCTGATTACAAATCAGCTGCTCTACCAACTGAGCTACACCAGCATTTTACCAGCATTTTTTCGTGCTCAAATATAATAGCATATCACGCGGTTTTTGTCAACTGTTTTTTCAAATATTTCATAATCCGGATCGAATCCGCCATGCTAAATCCGAGGTGAGGTAATGGAGCTGATACGGTTTAAGACTTCTGTCAGGCGAAAGCTGTACCTGATCTATGCGCTGAATGTAGCAGATTGGCTGTGTACGGTGATATTACTGAGGAGCGGCGACTTCTACGAGGCGAATCCGCTCATGCGGTCAGTCATCCACAGCGTCCCGCTGGGCTTTGCGGTCAAGTGTATTCTCCCGGCTGTGATCATCACGGTCATCATCAGGATGCTCGCCGAGCTTGGCTGCAAGGAAACAAGGCTGATCGACCGTGTGATAAGCTTTGCGGTCGCGTTCTATACCCTGCTGTGCGCCGATCATATCGTCAATTTTATGATACTGTTTTTCTCTTAGGGCTTGCACTAAGCGATGAAAAAGTGTATAATACTGATACAATATCCGCCCGTGGCGCAGCTGGATAACGCAACGGATTCCGATTCCGGAGAACGGGAGTTCAAATCTCTTCGGGCGGGCCAACAGCAAAGGCAGGACCAAACGGTCCTGCCTTTGCTGTTGGTCTGAACGAACGGGGTCCCCAAAAAAGCCTGCTTTTTGGGGAGAGGACGAGCAACGGAGCGATCGGAGAAAAAACGAAAGTATGTCATTCTGAGCGATCAGCACCCATGCTTTAGCTAGAATCTGAAAGTGCTCACTTTTCCGTCAGATCACATATAATAGGTGTATGATAATTGGATGAATTGCACTGTAAGATCCTTCGGGCGAACCCTCAGGATGACACGTGGAAAAGTTATGTCGGACTTTTAGATAAACTTAGGGGATGAAGTATGCGCTTCATCCCCTGTTCTTCTTTTACTGATATTTTCTTGCTTCTACTGCAAGGTCACCTTCATAGTTCTTGCCGTGGTGGGTCATGTAGACCGTATCGCCGACGTAGATACAGCGCTCGACCGCGTCCATCTTATCGCTGCGGTACTGATCGATGACCTTGATCTTGCCGTTCTCTACGGAAAAATTCAGCATACCGCCGTTCAGCACATCCTTATAGATAAGCTCGCCGTCAAAACTTGCGGCATCATCGGTGGCGCTGTCTCGCCAAGCGTAGTAAGCGTAATTCAACGGGATGACGTAATCGTCACGGTCGGGATTGTAGACCAGCGCCTTGGGATTATACTGCACCTCGGAGTTGTAATCGACGAATGACTTGCTGTCGAGCACCTTCGGATTCGTCCTGTCGCTGACGTCAAAGAGCGCAAGCTTGACGCCCTCCCGCACCTCAAGGTCGGTATAATCCTTTTCCTCGGTATGGAAGCCCAGACCGAGAACCAGATTGTCCCCGATCGGCACAAGCATGGTCGAGAAGCCGCTGATCTTCGCCTCGCCGAGGATCGCGGGAGCGACGGGATCGCTCAGGTCGATCACAAAGAGCGGATCCGTCTCTTCGTAGGTGATCACATACGCGGTATCGCCCATGTAGCGGACAGCCTTGATGCTCTCATCCTCGGCAAAGCCGGTCACGGAGCCGATCACGCTCAGGTTCTCGTCCAGTACAAACAGGTTGTTGACACTCTTACCGTCCCTTTCGGAAGTCGTCGCGACGCGCAGATTGCCGTTATACTCATCCAGCGCATACTGATCGTCGATGTAACCCCTGACCTCTCCGAGCGCCGAGAAGTTCAAGCCGTCGGTCAGGTTCATCTTAACGATCTGTGTTCTCGTGCTGCTTCTTAAAAAGCTGAGCCAGTTGTCCTCGCCCTCATAACGGGATGCGTAGATATAGAGGTTCTCTTCGTTACAGTAGATGTCCTCCACAGCGCCGAGCAGCGCCTTGGTCTTGGTCTGCTCGCTGAGATCGCGGGTGTTGTAGGCGCTGACCACCAGAAAGCCCTCTGTATCGGGATCGGGCATCGCATAGATACAGCCGCAGTCGATCTCTGCACCATTGCAGTAAGGGATCACGCGGTCATTATACGGGTAGTAGGAGCTGACGGTGTACAGGGTGTCCCCTATCATGCGTGAGGACGCGAGATAGCCGCTCTGGGAATGCTCGCCGAGGAAGCGGATGTCATTGATGTCGCTGACGTCATACACCTGCGCCTTGGTGACGGTCTCTCCGGCTGCTCGATGATCCATGCACAGGAGTACTAAGGTATGGCCGCTCAGGTACATATCGGACACGGTGAAGGCATAGCCGTAATAATAGTCACTGTCGGAAACAGCAGCTTCATCGGCGGTCGAACCGCTGTTACGGCTTGCGTCCAGCGTAGCGATCAGGCGGGAGCTGTCGCCGTCCGCGGAGAAGATCTTGACCGTCGCCGCATTATAGAGATTATCGACGCAGTAGATATACCTGCCGTCAGTCTTGATGATATCCGCCTCATCGACGCCCTCGACCTGCTTATAGGTCTCGCTGAAGGAATTTGTCGAGGCTGAACCACCCGAGGCGCCTAAGGATGAACCGTTCTTTGCTGCGTCGGAAAAACCATCAGCCGCCGCCATATCGCTGTTGATCGCTTCAAATATGCGGGAATCATTCTTTTTCTGATTATGTTTACGGATGTTGCCGATGGCATCCTCGACATCCTTGTAACTGCCGAAGGTCTTCAACGTCAAACCGCTGCTCGTTGATATAGACGGCTGTTCGGATTTAACCGAAGGCTTAAACATCCGTGTGCCGAGCACCACACCGAGCGTCGCGACGATCACGAACGCCGCGGCAGCCGCGGCGACGACCGGCCATCTGCGCTTGGGTCGGAGCGGGATCGGGGCGGGCTGTTTATCTTCGAGCATCGCGCGCACGGCGCTCTCGCTGAGCGACTCGGGAGCCTTGATATCGCTGTTCTCTATCTTTTCTCTAATGAAATCGAAATCATTCTTCATGTCAATCACTCCAAAAAGCTTTCATTTTCGCGAGCGCCCGCGCCTGCCTGGAGCGGACGGTCGAGGCATTGAGGCTGAGCATCGAGGCAATCTCTTTACTTTTGTAGCCTGCTACCACGCCGAGCAGGACGATCTCTCGGTCGGTATCGTCAAGCGAAGCAAGCGCCTCCTGTAATTCGGGTGAGAGATGATCCTCCCGGGACGGGAGCCGCTCAAGCTCCCCGACATCCGCACGGTCGCGCGTCTGCCGGCGCTCAGCGATCAGCCTGCCGCAGATATAGAACAGGATCCTGAAGATCCACCCCTTGAAGGCGCCCGCCTCACGCAGATTGCCGATACCGACATACGCTTCCGTCACGCAGGAGGAGACCGCGTCGCAAGCGTCCTCGACGTTTCCGAGGCGAAAATACGCATAGCGATACAGATCATCCTTATAGCGCGCGTATAAGGCAGCGAAGGCGTCTTTATCGCCTCGTATCGCCTTTTTAACCAAAGTTTTTTCGTCCATAACCGGTCCTCCCGATACGTCGTTCACCTATATAGTGTCGAAAACGCCGTGAAGTGTTGCATGAATTTGAAATTATTTTCATTATATCATAAGTAGACGAGAATAATATCGGTATCCTATAAAAAGATGAAAAAATTACCGATGTACAAAAAGAGGGGCAGACCGAAGTCTGCCCCTCGAGGTTTAGTATCAATGATATCGGTGAATGATTACTGCCAGTAACCGCTCTTATCCCAGCCGGTGATGACATACTTCTTGCCGATACCGTCCTGCACGCTCAGATCGTCTGTCTGGTTCCACTTATTGTTCCAGTTGTTTGTCGTATTCGCAGGATTCATACGGCAGAAGATGACGCTGGTATAGCCGTCGGGTACTTCGACCGTATAGGTGTTGCCGGAACCGGTCATGCTGACCCAAGTCTCGCCGTTTCCGAAGAAGTAGGCTGCAAAGCGCGCGCCGTCCTTCTGCCAGTCGGTGCTGGGCTGGAGGGTCAGGGTCGTCTTGGTGGGTGTGGGCGGTTCGGTGGGCTGCTCGGGAGTCGTGCCGCCTACAAGGTTGACCTTGTAGTTGCTGCCGTCCAACTCACCGGTCGTATACCACTGGGCGCCGTCGGTGATATCGGTCTTGATATCGACCGTCTGCTTGCCGCCGCCGTTGAAGATGATACCGGTAACGGTCGCGGGAATCGTCGCCTTGTATACGGTCTGATTGTAGGTGTTGGTCTCGTGAACCGTCATCGGGGTGCCGGGCCAAGCGGGACCGTCGTTCCAGTAGTAGATGTTCACGCTGCCCCAGTTAAGAGCGTCGGTGAAGTATACGGTGATGGTATCTTCATCGGGAGTAGTCGGCTCGGTGGGGATGACGGGTGTAGAGCCGTTGTCGATGTAGATGTATCCGCCGAAGGTTGCCCATTCGCTCTGGTAGGTCTCGCGGAAGTAGATCGTGACATCACCCGCGTGAGCCGCGTCAACGGTATACTCGTTATCCACGCCGTCCGGATACCAGGTAGTAATCGCGCCGTTTTCAACCTTGACGACCTTGAGCTGATCGCCCTCGGTCAGGGTAGTACTGAGCATATACTCGCCGGAGGAGGCGGTGTTCGCACTGAACTTATCGTTCGCGTCGATCGAGCTGATGCTCCAATCGGGCTTGATCAGATAGAAACCGTCGGTCAGAGTTACGGGAGGCTCAGTCGGCTTCTCGGTAGGCTTCTCAGTGGGTTTCTCGGTGGGCTTCTCGGTAGGCTTCTGAGTGGGCTTCTCGGTCACGGGAGCGGTGGTCGGGATGACGACCGGCTCGTCGAAGGAACCGTAGAAGTACAGATCTCTCTCGAAGTTATGATCGTTCTCGACGATCG
>CAMVDB010000072.1 GCA_947166135.1 uncultured Clostridia bacterium
CACAAAAACACCCCCGAAAGTTAGTTCTTGGTCTAACTTTCGGGGGTCGGGACAAAGCGATAGCCCCTAAGTCATGTCATCCTGAGCAAAGCAAAGGATCCTACAGTGCAATTTATCCAATTAGATTACACTTTATATGTGTAATGTCACGGAAAAGCCGGCACTTTCAGATTCTTCGGCAAAGCCTCAGAATGACATTTTTTTCGACAACTTCGTCTTTGCGTTTATATGAGGGTCGTGACCCAATAGATTGCGCCGTACAGCACCGCGGCGGTCGTTCCGTAGACGAGGACGGGGCCCGCGATAATGAACATCTTCGCCGCCAGTCCCGTGATCAGCCCCTCCGCCTTGAATTCGATCGCGGGCGCCGACATGGAGTTGGCGAAGCCCGTGATCGGCACCAGTGTTCCCGCGCCGCCGTGCTTTGCGAGGCGTTCGTACTGATGCAACCCCGTCAGCAGTACGCCGAGAAAGACCAGCGTGACCGAGGTAAGGGTCTTGGCGGTCTCGTCCTCGATCCCGACGGCGGTATACAGCGTGAGGATCAGCTGTCCCAGCACGCAGATCGCGCCGCCGATGCAGAACGCTTTGGCGCAGTCCTTGACGCTCGTGCTGTTTTTGGAGCGCTGCTTGACCAGCTGCGCGTAAGCTTCATTTGTCATAATATCACCGAAGCTAGTATTTACCGCCGTTTACAAAATATTCAGGTTTTTTTAATCAATATCGCTTGATATTAGACGCGGTTGGATATATAATTAACCTGATAAAATAGGCGTACTGTAAATAAGCAACAAAGAAAGTGATGATTATTCATTATTTAGATAACAGCGCAACCACGCGGGTGAGCGAGGCGGCGGCGCAGGCGGCGCTCGGTTTGATGCGCGACAACTTCGGTAATCCGTCGTCGCTCCACGAGGTCGGCTTGAACGCGGAGAAAGCGGTCGAGCAGGCGCGGCATACGATCGCCGGCTCCCTCGGCGCGGACGCGAAAAGCATTTTCTTCACCTCGGGAGGTACCGAGGGTAACAATACCGTGCTGTTCGGCGTGGCTGAGGCGCTCAGGCGCCGCGGCAACCGTATCATCGTCTCGGCGGTGGAACACAGCTCCGTCTACGAGAGCGCGAAGCGACTGTCCGAGATGGGCTTCGACGTGCGGTATGCGCCTGTCGGCTCCGACGGCGTCGTCGATGTCGAGGCGCTGAAAGCATTGTTGACCGAAAAGACCATCCTCGTATCCGCGATGACGGTGAACAACGAAACGGGCGCGATCCAGCCGATCGAACGGATCGCGAGGCTTGTACATAAGCTCAGCCCCGAGGCGGTCTTTCACTCCGACGCGGTTCAGGCATACTGCAAGATACCTTTAAAGCCGAAGAAATGGGGCGTTGACGTGATGACCGTCAGCGCGCATAAGATCCACGGCGCAAAGGGCTGCGGCGCGCTGTACATCGGCTCGGGCGCACGTGTCGAGGGCGGACGTGTGGTGCCGCTTCTGTACGGCGGCGAGCAGCAGAGACGTCAGCGCCCCGGTACCGAGAGCACGCCGCTGATCGCCGCTTTCTCTAAGGCGGTCGAAGAAGCGGATATCGCTGTGAACGGTACCTATATCCGCGAGCTGAACGCTTATGCGACCGAACGGCTGAGTGAGCTCGACGGTATTGCGTTCAATTCATCCGAAGATGCGCTGCCGTATATCATCAACATCTCTGCCGAGGGCGTCCGCAGTGAGACGATGCTCCACCATTTGGAAGCGCGTGAAGTCTATATCAGCTCGTCCAGCGCCTGTTCCAAGGGCAAGCGCAGCTATGTGCTCGCGGCGATGGGACTTCCCGATGATCGGGTAGACAGCTCCCTGCGTATCAGCTTCAGCAAGTATAACACTAAGGAAGATATCGACGCTCTTGTCGAGGGACTTCGCGACGGACTCGCGACCCTTCAAAAACGTTGAAAATCAGCAAAGGAAAGTTTATGAAAGAAATCGTTTTGATCAAGCTCGGCGAGATGGTCTTAAAGGGACTCAACCGCCGCACCTTCGAGGATGTGCTCCTCAAAAATATTAAATACAGACTCAGGGGACTCGGTAAATTCGAGATCAAGATCGCCCAGTCCACCATCTATATCAACCCGCTCTCGGAGGATACCGACCTCGATGACGTATGTGAGCGTATCGGCGAGGTATTCGGCATCGTGACCTTCTCCCGCGCCTGCGTGTGTGAGAAGGATTTCGATGATATCCTCAGTAAAGCCCCCGCATACTGCGTGCCCTATCTCGAGGACGCCAAGACCTTCAAGGTCGAGAGCAAGCGCTCTGACAAGCGCTTCCCCTTCAAGAGTCCCGAGATCTCGGCGCAGGTGGGCGGCAAGCTCCTCGAAGCCTGCCCGCACCTCAAGGTCGACGTCAAGAATCCCGAGGTCACCGTTACGGTAGAGGTACGCGACTTCGGCGCCTATATCCGCTGTGAGACTATCCGCGGTCAGGGCGGTATGCCGGTGGGTACGTCCGGACTCGCTACCGTGCTGATCAGCGGCGGTATCGACTCTCCCGTCGCCGCCTATATGATGGCGAAGCGCGGCTTGAAGCTCAACGCCGTTCATTTCGAGAGCCCGCCTTATACCTCCGAGCGCGCGCGCCTGAAGGTCGAGAAGCTGCTTTCCGAGGTCAGTCGCTTTGCGGGTTCGATCGACATGTATACCGTGCCGCTGACCAAGGTGCAGGAGACGATGCGCGACCGCTGTCCCGAGGAGCTGTTCACCATCCTGCTCCGCCGCGTGATGATGAAGATCGCCACGCACTTTGCGGAACAGACCAAGTCCGGCGCGCTGATCACGGGTGAGAGCCTAGGTCAGGTCGCGTCCCAGACAATGTACGCCCTGAATTGTACCAACGCCGCCGCGGGGAAGATCGTGTTCCGTCCGCTGATCGGTATGGACAAGCAGGAGATCATCAATATCTCCCGTCGTATCGGCACCTTCGAGACCTCGATCGAGCCGTATGAGGACTGCTGTACGATCTTTACGCCTAAGCACCCGCGCACCAAGCCGATCCTGCATTTTGTTGAGCAGGCGGAGCGCGAAGCGCAGCTCGACGAGCTGATCGAAGAGGCGATCGCGAATACCACGCTCAAGACCATTGATTTTTAGTATAAGCGATTCTCTCCCGAAAAGAGGGTAAATTATGTATAAATCCGAACTTGTTTTGATCAAGCGGGACGCTACCGCCGATATGGAGCTGACCGCGAAAAAATCTGCAATTTCCGATATCTTGTATCAGCGTGCCGCCGAGCTTAGCGGTACGAGCGAGCTTATGCCGAATCCGAAGAAGCTCACCGATTATGTCATCAAACAGATCGGCGGCGTTGATACGGAGCTGTTCGTCTTTATGAACGCGCTGGATCAATCCGGCGCCGAGGGATTCCGCAAGCTGTTCTACGACCTGATCGGTACGCTGGAGAAGAGCGTCAAAAGCGATAAGGAGCACAAGAACCTGCGCCCTGTCGTCAAGGCCCATTCGCTGGGTGATCTCGGAGGCGGCTGTAAGGGCTACTGCTTCTCGTTCGGCGGCAGGCGCTTTATTGCCCTTCCGCAGGCGGCGATGACCGGTAAGAGCAGCGACCTGCTCGCCGATGACGCACTCAAGGCGGCGGAAGAAGTCTTTGACAGACAGCGCGAGCGTTATCCCGAGGGTATCGCTTATGTCGATAAAAAGGGTGTTGAGGCCGATCCCTCGCTGAACCGTGTTTCTCCCGAGCTGCTCGCTCTCTCGCCGAAGCAGGGCTTTATCCAATCCTTCATCCCGCAGAAGAGCGATACCTCCAAGCAGAAAGCGCGCAAGATCGCCGTGCTGATCGCGATCGTCGCCTTTATCGGCGCGGGCATCTATGTGCTGAATTTCTTCGTCCTCGCTCCGATGCATAATAACGCGATCACCAGCGAGATCCAGGCGATCGCCTACAGCGGCGAGGGCAAGAGCGACGGCAAGAAGGACGGTCCCGCCCAGGATTGGAAGGCGCTGAAGAAGATCAACGAGGAGATCGTCGGCTGGATCACCATCCCCGATACGGTGATCGACTATCCCGTGCTCGAGCATAAGGGCGACGACCGCTATAACCAGTACTATCTGGAGCGCTCCTATAAGAAGGACGGTACCGAGTACGGCAGTATCTTCCTCGATTACCGTTCCACCGACAGCGTCAAATCCCGTAACGTGATCATGCACGGTCATAATATGCGCGACGGCAGCCAGTTCCACTCTCTGCTGAATTATTCGCATGAGGGTTCTCTGAGCGCCGATCTCGATTACTACCGCGACCATCCCGTTATCACCTTCAACACACCCGACGGCGACGCGAAGTACAAGATCATCTCGATCTTCAAGACCTCGACCCGTTATGAGGACGGCGAGTTCTTTAACTATATGCAGGGCGAGTTCAACTCCGACGCGGAGTTCATGAACTTCGTCTACCATACGCGTATCCGCTCGATGGTCAATACTCCCGTGACCTGTAATGAGGGCGATCAGATCATCACGCTCTCCACCTGCTGCTATGAGTTCTACCAGTGGCGCTGCGTCGTAGTGGCGCGTAAGGTGCGACCCGGTGAGGATCCTAATGTAGACGTCAAGCTCGCCGAGCTCAACAGCTCTCCGCTGTTCCCCGATTCGTATTACCAGCGCTACGGCGGCACCCGTCCCGATCCCGGGACCTTCAAGTCCGCGAACAGCAAGGGTAAGATCGGCTGGTACGACGGCAAGGGCAATCTGGAGGGCAGCGAGGTGCTGACGGCGACTGCCGCCTCGAATCCGACCGAGCCTCCTACCGAGAAGCCGAAGCCCGGTGAGACGATCCCGACCCAGCCGCCCGTAGTCACCTACTATCCCGTGACCTTCCGCAACTTTGACGGCACCCAGTATGCCGCTTATAACGTCAAGGAGGGCGATCCGCTGCCCATCCCCGGCGGCGTGCCGAAGCTGCCGTCCGATGATTACTACAACTATACCTTCAAGGGCTGGAACCTCGATATCCCCGGCGTGAATATCTACGCGCTGAATGTCGGTCTGGATATCTACCCGAACGTCGAGTCAACGCCAAAGGAATAATACGATGAAATATAATTTAGTTTTTTATCTTGCGAAAAAAACCTCCTACTGCGAGAAAGCGGTGAAGAAGGCGCTGTCCGCGATCGACGGTGAAGCGTACCGGATCGCCGCCGCGACCTCTCCCGTGA
This sequence comes from uncultured Clostridia bacterium, assembly GCA_947166135.1. Lineage (GTDB taxonomy): Bacteria > Bacillota > Clostridia > Oscillospirales > Acutalibacteraceae > Ruminococcoides. The sequence continues at coordinate 5,224 of CAMVDB010000072.1, forward strand.
TGCTGGGTGATGAAGTCACCCGCAGCCTGCGTACCTGTCCGCTGACCGTGATCGTCGGAGGACTGAGCGCGCAGGGGGATGATAATCTCGCGACCGTCCTCTCGCGGGTGTTCTCGAACTCGGGGCTGAGTCTTGAGAACATGCGCCGTCTGAGTGCCGACGGCGCGGAGCAGGGCTATATCGTGCGCTACAAGAGCCAGATCCTGCTTGCGCTGCCCGATCACCCCGCGATGATCGAAAAGCTGTGCTCGGATGAACTGCTGACCTTCATCAGCGAGAAGCTAAAGCCCAAAAAAGAAACCGAATAATATGAAGAAACCGCCGCTTCGGAGTTGTCCGAAACGGCGGTGTTTTATTGATCGTCAAATGATATTAAAGTGCCTCAGGGCGGCGGTGATGCCGTCGTGGTCGCAGTCTGAAGTGACGTAGTCCGCGACCTCTTTGAGCGCGTCTTCTGCGTTGCCCATGGCGACGCCCATGCCCGCTGTCTGTATCATGCGGATGTCGTTGTAGCTGTCGCCGAAGGCGATCGCTTCATCCGGCGTGATCCCCATGTCGCTGCATATCGCGGCGATGCCGGTGCCCTTGTCGACGCCCTTGGGCATGACCTCGAGAAACCACGGCGCGGAGAGATAAATGTCGACCTCGTCGCCGAGGGCTTCGATCAGCTGCCGCTCGAGCTCTTTGAGTTCTTCGGGATCGCCCGCCAGGAGGAACTTGTGAATCTGCCAGTCGATGAAGCTCGGCAGGTCGTCGACCACGTTCAGCGGCAGTCCGATGACGTCGCTTTCGATGTGGGTATAATCGTTGACCTTGTTGTCGGCGTAGATGGTACTGCCCTTGTGTACCATAGCGGTGACGTTGGTGGGACGCAGGATGTCGTAGACAGGCTTGATGTAGCGGCTGTCCAGATAGCTCTTGCTGATCAGCTCGTCGCGGGCATTCATGATCGCCCCGCCGTTGAAGCCCATATAGTAGCCGCCGTAGCGGAAGACCTCCAGCTTCTCGGCGTACGGACGAACGCCGTAGGGCAGCCGTCCCGATGCGACAGCGACCTTCACGCCGTTCTCCTGCGCCTGTATCAGGGCGGAGCGGGTGACGGGGGAGAGCTGTTTGTTCTTATTGAGCAGGGTGTCGTCGATATCCAGTGCGATCAGCTTATATGTCATAATATACCTCGGTTGTGCTTTATCTGACACAGTTTATCACAAAAGCAGTTGTTTGGCAAGTGTGAGAATCGTGTTTTAAGGGCTTTCGATGAATTGTTATTCACTTTCTGCACGAATATATCGAAAAACAGAAAAGTCAGCCGAATCATGATAAAAACAGTTGAAATTATTACATT
>CAMVDB010000073.1 GCA_947166135.1 uncultured Clostridia bacterium
ACGTTGACTTTGAGAACGAGACCGCGCTGATCACCGACGGTATCCTCGATTCCTTTGATATCGTTGCGCTCGTAGGCGAGCTGAACGACGCTTTCGACATCGAGATCAAGCCGAACAACCTGGTTCCCGAGAACTTCAACTCCGCTAAGGCGATGATGGCGCTGATCGAGAAGCTCCAGGACGAGTGATCGAATAACTGTCATTACAATGATCCGGGCTCCCTTTTCACAGGGAGCCTGAGTAAGGACTGATAGCATGGATATCAATAAAATAAGGGAGCTTCTGCCCGCGGTAGGGACCCCCTCTTATATCTTTGACCTCGACGCGTTTGAGAAGCGTGCTTTACTGGTGAAGAAGTACTTCGGCGATACGGTCGGCATGTGCTTTTCCATCAAGGCGAATCCCTTCCTGCTCGGCAGGATCCCCGCCTGCTTCGACAAGATCGAGGTGTGCTCGCCCGGCGAGCTGACGGTGTGCGAGAGGACCGGCGCCGACATGAGCACGGTCATCTTCTCCGGCGTCAACAAGGGCTTTGCCGATGTTGAGCGTGCCGCCGACGATAACGTCGGCACCTTCACCGCCGAGAGCCCGCTGCACATGCAGCTGGTCAGCGACGCGGGCGTTCGCAGGGGCAAGGTCTTCCCGCTCCTGCTCCGCGTGACCGACATCAAGGGCGGCAGCCAATTTGGTATGAGCGAGGAGGCTGTCTTTGACCTCATCCGTCGCCGTGACGAGTATCAGGGCGTAGAGATCGTCGGTCTGCATTACTTCACCGGTACGGCGAAGCGGAAAGCGAAGCCCATCGAGAAGGAGTGCGACTACCTGATCGCCCTGACCGCGCGCATCAAGGCGGAGCTCGGCTTCACCGTTGAGCGTATCGAGTACGGTACGGGGCTTGCGGTCGATTACTTCTCCGATAACGCCGACGCGGAAGAGGAGGAACGCCTCGCGTCCGTCGCGCCGAAGCTGAAGGAGCTCGCCGAGGCTGCCGAGCTGACGGTTGAGATGGGTCGCTTCTTCGCGGCTCCCTGCGGTTATTATCTCACCAAGGTCGTCGATGTAAAGACCAACTTCGATATCAACTACGCGATCGTCGACGGCGGTATGAACCAGCTCAAGTACAACGGTCAGCTGCAAGGTATGCAGATCCCCGAGATCCTCCATCTCAAGGACAGCGAGCCTGAGGGCGAGGAGCAGCCGTGGACGCTGTGCGGCTCGATCTGTACGACGGCTGACGTTCTGGCACGGAACGCCGTGTTCACCGATCTTGAGATCGGCGACGTGCTGGTGTTCTGCCGCACGGGCGCTTATTCGTGTATGGAGGGTATCTCGACCTTCCTCAGCCGCGAGCTGCCCGTCATCGCCGAGTACAGTGAGAAGGAAGGACTGCGTATCCTCAGAGATATGCTGTATTCCGACCGGCTGAACACCCCCCGCAGATAAAGACGATTGAAATAACGGATATCAAGCGATTTGGCGGATATCCGAATTAGGGGTCATTATGACGTATACATCCATTAACTTTTTATTCTTTGTACTTGCGACAGCGCTGATCTACTTCATTCTGCCGTGGAAGAAATACCGCTGGACGGTACTGCTCGCGGCGAGCGTCACGTTCTACTGTCTGGCGAGCTTTAAGTACGCCTATTTCATCGTATTCACCGCCATGACGACCATGGGTATCGGTATCTGGCTTGAAAAGGTGAATGAGAACGGCAAGGCTTTTTTGAAGTTGAAGAAAGGCGAATGGGGCCGCGAGGAAAAGAAAGCCTATAAGAACAAGCAGAAGGTCAAGAAACGCTGGATCATGGCGCTCTGTCTGATCATCAACTTCGGTATTCTGGCTTTTCTGAAATACTACAACTTCTTCGCGGGTTCGCTGAACGACATCTTAGGCTCTTTCGGGGTCTCTTTCTCGGCGCCGACGCTGGAGCTCTTTCTGCCGCTGGGTATCTCGTTCTATACCTTCCAGAGCATGGGCTACATCGTGGACGTTTACCGCGAGAAGACCAAGGCGCAGCGTAATCCGTTCAAGTTCCTGCTGTTCGTCTCCTTCTTCCCGCAGATCATCCAGGGACCGATCAGTAACTATGAGCAGCTCGCTCATCAGCTTTTCGACGGTCATGACTTTGACTACACGCGCTTCAAGCACGGCTGTCAGCTGATCCTCTGGGGCTTCTTCAAGAAGCTCGTTATCGCCGACAGAGCGGTCATCGCGATCAATACCGTGACCGCCACCGCCGACGGCTACAATAAGTACTCCGGCACGACGCTGACCTTCATCATTCTCCTGTATGCCTTCCAGCTGTACGCCGACTTCTCGGGTGGTATCGATATCTCCCGCGGTGTGGCACAGATGCTGGGCATCGATATGATCGATAACTTCAAGCGTCCGTACTTCTCGAAGTCCATCAACGAGTATTGGCGCCGCTGGCACATCTCGCTGGGCGCATGGATGAAGGACTATATCTTTAACCCGCTGGCGATCTCGTCTCCGTTCCTCAACGCGAGCAAAAAGATGCGCGGCACCCGCTTCGGCAAGACCAAGGCAGGCGCCCATATCGCGAAGGTGCTGCCTACGGCGTTCGCTTCGCTGATCGTCTTTTTGGTGGTCGGTATCTGGCACGGCGCGAACTATAAGTATGTGGCGTTCGGTCTGTGGAACGGCGTGATCATCATGCTGTCCACCCTGATGCAACCGCTGTTTGACGGCGCCGTCGACAAGCTCCATATCAACCGCAAGAACTGGCTGTTCTGCTTCTTCCAGATGTTCCGTACCTTTATCATCGTACTGGTCGGCTATGTCTTCGACGTAGCGCCGTCCTTTGAACAGGGTATGATGACCATCAGCCGCTTCTTCAATAACCAGGATCTTATGCGCGCCAAGACCGAGATCTTCGACAAACTCGGACTTTCGTGGAAAGACTATATCCTGCTGGGCGTATGCGTGTTCATTGTGCTGATCGTCAGCATCATCCAGGAGCGTCACGCCGATACGGATATCCGCCATCTGCTGGACAAAAAGCCCTTCGCTCTCCGCTTCATCCTCTATTTCCTCTGTATCATGGCGGTGATCATCTTCGGTATCTACGGCTCCGGCTATGCGGCGGCTGACTTTGTATACATGCAGTTCTGACGGGGCGAGGCATTAGTTTATGAACAAGAAGAAAACCATCACGCGGGGTATCAAGCTTATCGCATTTGCTCTCGCGGTGATATTGACAACCTATTTCCTGCAGGTGTTCCTGCTCAAGCGCATCGACAACAACTCGTTGCGTATGGACGCGTTCTATCTGGAGGACAAGGGCTCGCTTGACGCGGTGCTGATCGGTGCGAGCGACGTATACGCCGGTTATTCGGCGCCCTATGCGTATGAAAAGTACGGCTACACCAGCTACCCTTACGCTACCCAGAGCGCCCCGGCGAATATCGTCCTGCCGCAGATCAAAGAGGTCATCAAGTACCAGAATCCCAAGATGATCATCGTGGAGATCAACGCCTTCCTCTATAAGGACAGCGAGATCCCCTCCGAGGCGAGCAGCCGTATGTTCCTCGATAATATCCCCGACGATGAGATCAAGTTCGGTTATATCCAGCGCTATTTCAGCGCCGATAAGCGCCCCGAGTACTTTTTGCCGATCATCAAGTACCACGGCTCGTGGACGGATTATCCGTGGAAGGTGAAGTTCCTGACCGCGGAGCTCCAGCTGAAGGAGCGCGGTTACTCCCTGTTCCGCGGCTACAAAACCACGGCGAATGAGTTCCATCCCCCGGTCAAGGTCTATAACGATACGCTGGAGCAGCTCGACACGACCGTTCCGATGGGCGTCAACGGCGAGCGCTGCCTGAGAGAAACCCTCGAGTATCTGAAGGACAAGGGTATCACGAACGTCGTGTTCATGCGTTTCCCGCATGTCGTGCGCCGTCACGCGATCGCCCGCTGTCAGCGTACCAACGAGGCGGAGAAGATCATCAAGAGCTACGGCTACGATTTCGTCAACCTCGAGCGCCACAGTGTACGCGAAGGCTTTGACGTGAACAAGGATTTCTATAACTGGGATCATCTGAACGTCTACGGCAGTGAGAAACTGACCGATTATATCGCGAATATGCTGCTCAACGATTACGGTATGACCAAGGCTGAGCTTACCGACGCGCAGAAGGCTGAGTGGGACGTTTCTGTCGACTACTACCATAAGATCTATAACTACAGCGTCGCGATGATCAACAGCCGCAAGAAGCAGGGCAAGACCGGCGACGGCGGCGTGACCATCTCGGAGGACGCCGTGAGTATCGAAGAGATCAATAAGTATGCCGAGAAGCAGAAGAGTACGGATAAGAACAAGACCGCCGAGGATAAGGCGCTCGATCAGCAAGCGATCCAGGATACGCCCGACGACGGCAACGTAGCTGAATAAACATCAATGATACTAAGTATCATTAAAACACTTTAACATTTATTGCGATAAATTCCGCATAGCGGTGTTGTCGTCCTTGACATACGCCAGTATGCCTGCGTCCTCCGCCTTGCTCTGCGAAATTTCTCGCTAACAAATTTGTTAAAGCGTTTAATGGATACTTAGTATGAATCAAAAAAGATAAAGCCATCTGCACGAAAAATGCAGATGGCTTTTTGCATAGAAATGATTATTTATTTTTGTTGAAGTCGATGGTGATCGACTCGCGATGGAGCTGCAGCTGGGTCATGCGAACGCCGGCTGCGTCGAGCATTCGCTTGGAGGCGATGATCTCGGGGGTGTCGGCGTATTTATCGTAGAGATAAACGACCTCGGAGATACCGGACTGGATGATCGCTTTGGTACATTCGTTGCAGGGGAAGAGGTCAACGTACAGGCGCGCTCCCTCGAGCGACTTGCCGTGCGCGTTGAGGATAGCGTTGAGCTCCGCGTGGACGACGTACTTGTACTTGGTGTCCTCGCCTTCGCGCTGCCACGGGAAGGTATCGTCGGAGCATCCGTAGGGGAAGCCGTTGTAGCCGGTGCTCAGGATCCGCTTTGCCTTATTGACGATACAGGCGCCGACCTGCGTGTTCGGGTCTTTGGAGCGCTTCGCCGCCAAGAGGGCTACGCCCATGAAGTACTCATCCCATGAAATGTGATCTTCTCGTTTCATAATGACCTCCTTGGAATATTGGTTTTATCGCGTGAATATGATATTACAGTGCTTTGAGCTTACCGATGCACTCGGCGCAGACAGGCTTGCCCTGATACTCGGTCAGGTCCTCACGGTTGCCGCAGAAGATACAGTGCATGGCGTACTTCTTCATCACGATCGCGCCGGGCTCGGTGAAGAATTCGATGGTATCTCCGGTATCCATCTCAAATTCCTTACGCAGCGGCTTGGGGATCACGATGCGCCCCAGCTTATCGATTTTACATACTAAGCCTGCCGGTCTCATAAAGCTCTTCCTTTCCGAATCTATAGTTTATCCAAGTTTACCAAAAACAGGTAAATTTGTCAAGATGTATCTTATTATTTCCGAAAACAATACTTTTTGTCGTATAGGGGGATCGTATGTCGTATTTATTCGCGGGGATGATCGCGGCTTCCTTTGTCTTTTCGCTCTATACGGGCAGTCTCGGCTTAATGAGTACCCGCCTGATGGATTCGGCGGGGGAGGCGATCGAGCTGCTCCTGAGCATCGGCGGGATGCTGTGCATGTGGTCGGGTTTTATGCGCGTAGCACAGGACTGCGGGCTGATCGAGAAGCTTTCGCACCTGTCGTCACCGCTTCTGAGGCGATTATATCCCGATGTGGATGAGGATTCCGACGCTTTCCGTTATATCTCGATGAACCTCAGCGCAAATCTCCTCGGACTGGGCAACGCCGCGACGCCGATGGGAATTAATGCTATGAAAGAATTAAAACGACGCAATCTATCCGAACGCGCAAGCGACAGCATGGTGAC
>CAMVDB010000074.1 GCA_947166135.1 uncultured Clostridia bacterium
TAATATCCGAAGAATGAAAGAGGCTGACTCGATGAGCCGGCCTCTTTATTTGCATGTTTACCGTGATGTGATCACGCTGATGATACGACTTATTCCGGAAAGGATTGTTTGAAGATGAAAAGAGTGTTTTGTCTCTTCTTTGCGCTACTGATATCGTTACTGCCGATCGTTCCCGCTGCAGCAGAGACGTTGGTAACCGATGTTGACCAGGTCTATTTTGAGGTTCCCGCATCGGGAAATATCGTATGGTCGGGCGTCAAACAGATCTATTGTCATATATGGAGCAAGAACGGTGGAGAGTTGTATCCCTGGCAGTACGAGAAGGAAAAATGCAGGGACATGAATAACGGCTATTGGAGCTATAATATCAGTGATATCGAATTTGATCCCAATGATACCTATTCGATCATTTTCTCGAGCGATAACGGACAACAGACTTATGATCTGAGCTTCACGTCCTCTTGTAAAGGCGATATCGTCTGCTGCGACGGTACGAATGAGAAAAACCCCATCGATCATGATAAAAACTGCTTTGTAGCCCACTGGAGGTATAACGGGGATGTAACGCACCCCGCGATCGAGCTGGATGACTCCGGTGCCGTGAAAAAACTCAACGCCGCCAACTCCGAAAGCCCGGAGGCTCCCTGGGGAGAATACTGGGGCAACAGCTACGAGCTGACCGGATTCACCTCGGCGACCGAGGCTGCTCCCGCGAACGTTCAGGACGCCACCACCGAGGCGGAGCTCATCGCATCCGAGCGAGACGGCTTGAATACCCGCGCTGTTACGGTCTGGATCGTCGTTATCTGTTCGGTGATCGTGCTCGCGGTCGCTGCGATGACCGTTTACCTGGCGCGTAAGAATCGAAATAATTGATTCGAGCCGAATTGTTTCCGATGAGGAATAATTTGGCGAGACTGACGAAAATTCGAAAAAAATTTGTGTATTATCGCTTAAACCTGATTTTGTTTTTTGTTCACTTTTGTAGGGCTAAATCAAGAAAAATTATTGCAAAATCATCTTTTTTCAGTTATAATATATGATACAAGGAAGAGTATAAATGGCTTTTCCCTTAAGTAAGTAATTTTAATTACGGAGGAGATTATTATGTTCAAGAAATTTCTGAGCCTCGCGATCGCGCTGATGCTCGTTCTGAGCGTAGCTGCCGTAGGTTTCTCTGCTGCTCAGGTCGAGATCACCGACGAGGCTGCTGATGCAGAAGTTGCCGATCAGGCTGCTAACGGCGATGCCGCTTCCCTCGGCGCTGAGGGCGATGTAGCTGCTACCGGCGCTGACGTTCTGAAGTTCGACGCTAACTCTATCGGCTGGTCCGGTATGAAGGCTGTCCAGTTCTATGTTTACAGCATGGATACCGGCGCTGAGCTGCTCCCCTGGGGCGGCAAGAAGCTGAACGGTACCGATGACGGCAGCAACGTATGGACCTATGATCCCGCTGCTAACGGCATGGATATCCAGGCAGGCAAGCAGTACGGCATCATCTTCGTTAATGCTGACACCAAGGAGCAGACCTACGATCTGCTGATGGATACCTCTTGCTACGGCGATACCGCTAAGTCCACCGGTAAGGACATCGAGAACCCGGTTGACTCTTCCAAGACCACTAAGGAAGCTCGCTGGACCAACAACTCCTTAGGTCCGCGTCTCCAGATCACCTCTATCGGTAACGTTGTCGGCGATACCATCCCCGCAACCACCTCCGCTTACGGTATGCTGGTTCGCTTCCTCGCTTCTCAGGGCAAGGATGGTCTGACCAACGCGATCAACAACGGTAAGGAAGCTCAGTCCACCATCGACAGCGTTGCTACCGCACTCGGCCTGAAGAAGGGCGATGTTGAGCAGGCTATCAAGGAAGCTGCTTCCGCTAACAGCTACAGCACCGATACTCACGACTGGAGCAAGGATTGGGATGCTTCCAAGTCCTCTCTCGCTGACGGTACTTCCGATGACGCTCATAAGACCGGCGACGGCGGTTCCGATGGTTCTTCTTCCGGCGGCTCCGACAGCTCCAGCAGTTCTTCCGGCAGCGGTTCTTCTTCCGGCGGTTCTTCTTCTTCCAGCGGTTCTTCTTCCAGCTCTTCCAAGAGCGGTTCCGCTTCCAACACCCAGACCGGCCAGACTGAGACCGTTCTCTTCATCATGCTCGGCGTTATGGTCGCTGCAGCAGGCGTTATCTTCTTCGCTCGCAAGAGAGAGCGCGCTTAATCTCCTTTGATTAAGTCAATATAACCATCCAAGGGCCCTGTGAAAGCAGGGCCCTTTTTATTGCATGCGAGATGTGCAGATAATTATGTAGGGGTCGGCTCCGATACGCGTGTCTCCGAAGTCACGCCGTAGGGGCGAGCATTGCTCGCCCGAGGATGACGGGCGTTATCCATATCGAAAACGTCGGATAGGAAATGCAACGCATTGCGATAGCGGGCGACCGATGGTCGCCCCTACGCTATCGCTCCGCAAATGTCCCTGACATTCGCGCAGCGACATACTCATTCCGAGTGAAATCTCCCTTAAACATGCAAAAAAATGTTGACAAACCTGTCATACTTATGGTAATATAACTAATTGTGGAAGAGTGTGTCCATACACGCTGCTTTCACGGTCAAAATGTGTGAAAACCTTAGGTTTTATCTGGGCTTTTCGTGCGTTTTGCCCATCATCGCTTTAGCATGATAAACACTTGTCACTCGGCGGGTGTTTTTCATACAGGCAGTTTACCGACTGCCGATCAATTCTTTATTATTCTTTGAAAGGAGGAAAATCATGCCAACCTTTAATCAGTTAGTCCGCAAGGGCAGACAGGTATCTGAGAAGAAGGCGAAGGCTCCCGCACTGTTAAAGGGCTGGAACTCTCAGAAGAATCGTGCGATCGATCAGACTTCTCCCCAGAAGCGCGGCGTATGCACCGCCGTCAAGACTGCGACACCTAAGAAGCCTAACTCTGCGCTCCGTAAGATCGCCAGAGTACGTCTCTCCAACGGTATCGAGGTCAGTTCCTATATCCCGGGCGTTGGCCACAACCTGCAGGAGCACTCTGTTGTTCTGATCCGCGGCGGCCGTGTCAAGGACTTACCTGGTGTACGTTACCACATCATCCGCGGTACGCTTGATACTCAGGGTGTCAACGGTCGTATGCAGGCCAGATCAAAGTACGGCGCTAAGCGTCCGAAGAAAAAATAAGGAATTGACAACTCAAAGAAATTAGCTTTTCTTGTTCTGTATTGTTGCAGGGTTTATATATAGAGCTCAGGCTCTCTGACCTCTGCGGCACTACGGGAGTTTGTCACTTTCGAGTACCAATGATTTCTCAATTATTGTGAAGGAGGGAAGTAAAGATGCCCAGAAGAGGTCAGATTGCAAAACGTGATGTTTTGCCGGATCCGATTTACAACTCCAAGCTCGTTACCCGTCTGATCAACAATATCATGCTCGACGGTAAGAAGGGTGTAGCCCAGAAGATCGTTTACGGTGCGTTTGATATCGTTGCCGATAAGACCGGTAAGGACGCGCTGGAGGTATTCGAGCAGGCAATGGAGAATTGTATGCCCGAGCTGGAGGTCAAGGCTCGCCGTGTCGGCGGTGCGACCTACCAGGTACCGATCAAGGTCAGAGATGCGAGAAAGCAGACTCTCGGCCTGCGTTGGATCACCACCTACTCCAGAGCTCGTTCCGAGAGAACGATGAAGGAGAGACTCGCCGGAGAGATCCTCGATGCTGTGAACGGTGCCGGCGGCGCGTTCAAGAAGCGTGAGGATACTCATAAGATGGCTGAGGCTAATAAGGCGTTCGCCCACTATAGCTGGTAAGCGCCAATCGCCGGTTTCGATGCGTTATCAATGCGCTTCGTAGGGGCGGGCACTGCCCGCCCGCGGGCGACCGATGGTCGCCCCTACGGCAACATTTAAGGTATATGAAATACAGATGAAGAGTGATATGGAATATCATTCATACGCACTAAGGAGGATATTATGCCCAGGCAGGTATCGCTTGAAATGACAAGAAATATCGGCATCATGGCTCATATCGATGCCGGTAAAACCACTACCACAGAGCGTATCCTTTATTATACAGGTATCAACCACAAAATCGGCGAGACCCATGACGGCGCCTCCACGATGGACTGGATGGAGCAGGAGAAGGAGAGAGGTATCACCATCACCTCCGCCGCTACCACCTGTTTCTGGAAGGATAACCGTATCAATATCATCGACACCCCCGGACACGTTGACTTCACTGTTGAGGTTGAGCGTTCACTGCGTGTACTGGACGGTTCCGTAACCGTTCTCTGCGCTAAGGGCGGCGTCGAGCCCCAGTCCGAGACTGTTTGGCGCCAGGCGGATAACTATCATGTTCCCCGCATGGTCTATGTCAACAAGATGGACATCACGGGCGCAGACTTCTATCATGTTCTGCAGATGATGCATGACAGACTGAAGTGTAACGCTGTGCCGATCCAGCTGCCTATCGGCTTCGAGGATACCTTCACCGGTATCATCGACCTGGTTGAGATGACCGCCGAGACCTACACCGGTCCTAACGGTGAGAAGCGCGAGACCATCCCGATCCCCGATGACATGAAGGACAAGGCTCAGGAGTACCATGACGCATTGATCGAGGCGGTCGCCGAGACCAGCGACGAGCTCATGGAGAAATATTTTGCAGGTGAGGAGCTCACCATCGACGAGATCAAGGCTGCTATCCGTAAGGCGACTATCGCCAACGAGATGGTTCCCGTATGCTGCGGTACCTCTTATCGCAACAAGGGCGTTCAGAAGCTGCTGGATGCGATCGTCGACTATATGCCCGCTCCCACCGACATCCCCGCTATCAAGGGCGTGGATGTTAACACAGGCGAAGAGTGCGAGCGCCACGCCAGCGATGACGAGCCGTTCTCCGCTCTCGCGTTCAAGATCGCTACCGACCCCTATGTCGGTAAGCTCTGCTTCTTCCGCGTTTACTCCGGTAAGGTCGAGAAGGGCACCGCGGTGTTCAACTCTACGAAGGGTAAACACGAGCGTATCGGCCGTATCCTGCAGATGCACGCCAATGACCGTAAGGACATCGACGTTTGCTACTCCGGTGATATCGCCGCTGCTGTCGGTCTGAAGAACACCACCACCGGCGACACCCTCTGTGACGAGGATCATCCCGTTATCCTCGAGTCCATGGAGTTCCCGGAGCCTGTTATCAAGGTTGCGATCGAGCCCAAGACCAAAGCCGGTCAGGAGAAGATGGGTATCGCTCTGGCGAAGCTCGCCGAGGAAGACCCCACCTTCAAGGCTTACACCGATGAAGAGACCGGCCAGACCATCATCGCCGGTATGGGTGAGCTTCACCTCGAGATCATCGTCGACCGACTCCTCCGTGAGTTCAAGGTCGAGGCGAATATCGGTAAGCCCCAGGTTGCGTACAAGGAGACCATCCGCCGCGAGGCAGACGTCGACCAGAAGTACGCCCGTCAGTCCGGCGGTAAGGGTCAGTACGGTCACGTCAAGATGCGTATCTACCCGAATCCCGGTAAAGGCTACGAGTTCGTCAACTCCGTTGTCGGCGGTGCGATTCCGAAGGAATACATCCCCGCAGTCGATCAGGGTATCCAGGGCGCAATGCTCAGCGGTGTTCTGGCAGGCTACAACGTAGTAGACGTCAAGTGTGAAGTTTATGACGGTTCGTATCACGAGGTCGACTCCTCCGAAATGGCGTTCAAGATCGCCGGTTCCATGGCGTTCAAGGAGGCTATGAAGAAGGCTGATCCCGTTCTGCTCGAGCCGATCATGAAGGTCAGCGTCGTTGTTCCCGAGGAGTACGCAGGTACCGTATTCGGTGACTTCAACGCCCGCCGCGGCGCCGTAAGAGGTCAGGAGATCGA
>CAMVDB010000075.1 GCA_947166135.1 uncultured Clostridia bacterium
GATTACGATTGTACTTTTCTCAGCTTGATCAGCTGCTCGATATATAGAATGACGGGTGCAGCGAGAATAATCCAATCGGCGACCGCGATGATGGTTCCGGCATACACGACGCCGGATGCCATGCTTGAAAATGAGGCGCCCGACGAAGCGGAATCCGCAATTTCGGTAGAAAATGCCGTGGCGACCGTCATAGTCTCGCGCATGACGACAGCCGTGATCGACAGGACGATCCCGATGATCCCGATCACCAAGGCGACGATCATGATCTTCTTACTCGTGATGAATCCGCGCTTTGTCAGTTGGTGACGATACCAAAGCAGCACACCGGTCAGCAGGGCGACAAACACATCGCCGTAAACGGTACGGGGCATAAAAAAGCCGAGGGACAGCATCTCGGGAGCGGTCTTCAAAAAGATCACCACGCAAACCAGGATCGCTGCGCCGGTATAACGCGCGTCTGTCGCGAAGGCGGGATCGTTCATGTGCGGGCGGTTCTGCATCGTGTAACGCACCTTTGCGATGATCACCATACAGATACCGACGAAAACGGCAATAATCCCGACGAAAGAAAGCAAGTCGGCTGTCGCGCCCTTTGTCGTCTGATAATACTCCGCGTCAACCAGATTCGGCGCCATAAAAACAGCGTCATCGAAATAGCGATAGATCAACGAACCCATCAAGGAAGTCAGCATACCCACGATCATCCATATTTTAAAGTGAAGAAGGTTTTTGGCTTCCTCCTTTTTTGAGGTCAACGATGTTTCATCCTCTTTTTCAGACGTTTCGAGCCCGTACAGGCTGTCGATACTGACGCCGAGTATCTGAGCCAGCATAGGCAACAGCGACGCCTCGGGCAGCTGTACGCCGCTCTCCCAGCGGGAGACCGTCTTGTCGGAAATGTTCAGTTGTTCGGCAAGTTCTTTCTGGGTCATACCGCGCTCCCGCCGCAGGGCACGTATGTTTTCACACAAGATATTCATGATGTTCTCCTTTTCGATTGCTTGCCATCATGATACAAAAAACAGGCTGAAAAGTAAACGTCGTAAGCATTGAAATCACTCTCAAAAACTGAGAATTGCAGATAAAATGCAGAAAAGAGCGCCGGTCGGCGCTCTTTCGATTATTTATCAAACGAGATATCCAACTCGACGGGACAGTGATCGGAGCCGAGGATATCGGTGTGGATCTTTGCGTCCTCGATCCTGTCGGCGATCCGGTCGGATACGATGAAATAGTCGATACGCCATCCCGCGTTGTTCGCGCGGGCATTGAAGCGATAACTCCACCACGAGTAGATCCCCTCGACGTCGGGATTGAGGCTGCGCCAGCTGTCGGTGAAGCCCGAGCTGAGGACCACGGTCATCTTCTCACGCTCTTCATCCGTGAAGCCCGCGTTCTTTCGGTTGGACTTGGGATTCTTCAGATCGATCTCCTGATGGGCGACGTTGAGATCGCCGCAGTAGATGACCGGCTTCTTCTCATCCAGCGAGCGGATATAAGCGAGGAAGTCATCCTCCCAGCGCATACGGTAATCGAGCCTTTTAAGCTCATTCTGGCTGTTCGGGGTATAGACGGTGACGAGGTAGAAGTCCTCGTACTCCAGCGTGATCACACGTCCTTCATGATCGTGCTCCTCGATACCGATGCCGTAGCTGACGGACAGCGGGGTATGTTTCGTAAAGATCGCGGTACCGGAATAGCCCTTCTTCTCCGCGTAGTTCCAGTAGCTCTCGTAGCCGTCGAAGGAAAGATCGATCTGACCCTCCTGCAGCTTTGTCTCCTGCAAGCAAAAGAAATCCGCGTCTAAATCGGTAAAAATCTCCGCAAAGCCTTTATTTACAACGGCACGCAGACCGTTGACATTCCATGATATGAATTTCATCGTGATCTCCTATTTGAGCGCTTCTACGATCTTCTCGAACTGCATGCTGTGGCTGGCTTTGACCAGTACGGTATCACCCGGCTGTAAAAGGTCGTTTACCGCAGCGATACAACTTTCAACGTCAGCGAAATAATATGCGCCGTCGCCGTAGCCCTCGGCAGTCGCCTTAGAAAGCGGACCGACAGCGATCAGCAGGTCGATACCGACCTTCTTCGCGTGTTCGCCGACTCCGTGATGCAGGCTCAGCTCATCAACACCCAGCTCCTTCATATCGCCTAAGATCGCGACGCGGCGTCCGCTGAGCTTGGAAAGAGTATTCAGGCTCGCCTTGGTAGAGGTAGGGTTGGCGTTGTAGCTGTCGTCAATGATAGTCAGCGCTTCTGTTTTGACGACCTTATTACGGGCGCCGACGTTATGGAAGCTTTCGAGACCGCGGCGAATCTCATCGGCAGTCAGTCCGAGCTGAACGCCGACCGCCATCGCGCAGAGCGCGTTGAGGACATTGTGGCGCCCCATGGTCGGTAGAGTAACGTCGATCCGCATATCGTCGTGGATCAAGGTACAGTCGATACCTTCAAAGCCTTTTTCAACAATATTCTCGGCACGGAAGGGTTCATCCCCCGTACCGTAAAAGATCGGGCGTATGCCTTTATACTCCGTGACGGTCGAGAGCTTATCATCATCATGGCAGAGGATGATCGTGCCGTTCTCCTTAAGGTAGGTGAACATCTCGGTCTTAGCCTTCAGCACGCCGTCACGGTCGCCGAGGTTCTCCAGATGACAGTAACCGATGTTCGTGATAACGGAAATATCGGGACGCACCATCTTGCTCAGACGGGTCATCTCGCCGAAGCCGGAGATCCCCATCTCAATGACGGCGACCTCGTGATCTGCCTCCAGACCGAACAGGGTGATCGGCACGCCGAGCTCGTTATTGAAATTGCCGCTCGTCTTATGTACCTTGTACTTCTGCGCTAAAACGGTGCTGATGAACTCCTTGGTCGAGGTCTTGCCGACGCTGCCGGTAATGCCGATAAACGGGATCGTGAACAGCGAGCGGTAGTACGCGGCGATGCCCTTCAAGGCTACAAGCGTCGATTCGACAAGAATATAAGGGGCATCGACCTCGGGCGCTTCTTCGCACAGCGCACATGCCGCGCCCTGCTCCACCGTCATCGGGATGAAACGGTGACCGTCGGCGCGCGCACCGCGGATCGCGGCGAAAAGCGAACCTTCCTTTGCCTGTCGGCTATCGGTCACGATCGAGGTGATCTGTATCTCGGGGTCGCCGTGCAGCGTACCGTTACAGGCTGCCGCGACCTCGCGTAAGGTAATGGGTTTCATGATTTCCTCCGGAAATCGGAGAACGGTGAATGGTGAATGGTGAACGGTGAAGGTTTCTCGCTGCGCTCGGGCAATGATACAGTGCCATAGAGTAAAGCGTTTCCCGCCGCCGTTAACCGTTATCCGTTAACCGCTGTCCAAATATTACTTTTCTAAAGACAGTTCGATGATCTTCTCACACAGTTCGGGATAAGCGATACCTGCGGCGGCTGCCTCCTGCGGAAGCAAGGACATCGGCGTCATGCCGGGCAGGGTATTCGCCTCCAGGCAGTAGAAGCGGTTGTGTGAATCCAGCAGGAAGTCGACTCTGCCGTAGACCTTGAGGCGCAGCATCTCGAAGGCGTGCTCCGCCTCGCGCTGCATCTTCTCGGCGATCTTCTCATCAAGCTCGGCAGGGCAGATCTCTTCGGTCGCGCCCTCCTGGTACTTATTGGCATAATCATACCATCCCGACTTGGGGATAATCTCGATAACAGGAAGCGCCTTACCGCCGAGGATACCGACGGAGAACTCGCGTCCCTTGATATATTCTTCGACCAGTACGTCGTCATCATAGCGGAATGAGGCGCCGACTGCAGCGACGAACTGCTCGCGGTCAGCGACGATCTGTACGCCGACAGAGGAACCCGCGGAACAGGGCTTGACAACGCAGGGGAATGACGTCCAGCTGTCAAGATAGCCCTCGCCCATAAACTCGCGCTTATACAGCTTGCTCTTCGGGGTGGGGACGTTCGAATTGAGGAAAATACCCTTTGTCACGCCCTTATGCATCGCGATCGCCGCACCGAGGCTGTCGGAGCCGGTATACTTGATACCGTAGAGCTTTAAAGCCGCCTGTACGGAGCCGTCCTCTCCCTCGCCGCCGTGAAGTCCGAGGAAGGTGATATCCGCCGCCTTACACAGTTCAATCACATGGTCGCCGAAATAATCATTCGATTGATTCTTGCGTCTTTTCTTCACCGCTTCGATATCGGGCGCTTCTTCGGCAATCGCGGCATTCGTGGTGAAGTCGTAATTCTCTTCAAAAAGCCTGTCGGCGTCGAAGTCATCCGCCTCATATCCCATATAGATGTCGATCAGCGCGACCTGATGTCCCTTGGTACGCAGAGCCTGCGCGATTTTGGAGCCGGACAGGATCGACACGTCACGCTCGGAGGAAAGTCCTCCTGCCAATACTGCAATTCTCATTTATATTACCTCCTAAAACATGAAGCTGTCGTAGCCCCAGTTCTCGGTTTCTTCAAACTTGACATAGACATTGGAGCCGTCTACATCCATCGTATCCTTGGCGATCTCACAGAGTCGCGCGGTCAGCTTCTCGTAGCTTGCACGGGGAGCGGAGTGGAGCAGGCTCACGTCAAAGAATGCGATCGGAGCGCTGTTATCACCGCCGAAGTACAGACGACGGTTGTCCTCGATCTCGACCATCAGATAGCGCTCGGACTTACCGAGCAGGGTGATCGCCTCGCCGAGGGCGGACTTAAGCTCCTTCTCCTTCTCGGGAGAAACAGAAACAGAAAATTTCGCGTTGATAAAAGGCATTGTGAATCCTCCTTTTCGTCGGCAAAGCTGCGCTTTGCCCTATTTTATATATTATAATCCAAACAACATAGAGAATCAACCCGCTACAGGTCAATTATTTTTTCGCAATATGCCATATATTTAGCAAATATTTCTTTTTGCATATTGCTAATTGCACAAAGTGATGATATAATATAACATGATGAAGGCTATTCATTTAAACATCCATTAAGGAGGAATTATTATGCCGTTAGTAAACGCGAAAGAAATGCTCACCAAAGCAAAGGCCGGTCACTATGCTGTCGGTCAGTTCAACATCAACAACCTCGAGTGGACCAAGGCGATCCTGCTGACCGCTGAGGAACTCAAGTCCCCCGTCATCCTCGGCGTATCCGAGGGCGCAGGCAAGTATATGTGCGGCTACAAGACCGTCGTCGGTATGGTCACCGCGATGATCGAGGAGCTGGGTATCACCGTTCCGGTCGCTCTGCATCTGGATCACGGCTCCTACGAAGGCGCTAAGAAGTGCATCGAGGCGGGCTTCTCGTCCATCATGTTCGACGGCTCTCACTATCCGATCGAAGAGAACTTTGCTAAGACCAAGGAGCTGGTCGGTATCTGTAACGATCTGGGTCTGTCCATTGAGGCAGAAGTCGGCTCCATCGGCGGCGAGGAAGACGGCGTTGTCGGTATGGGCGAGTGCGCTGATCCCGAAGAGTGCAAGATGATCGCTGATCTGGGCGTTACCATGCTGGCTGCCGG
>CAMVDB010000076.1 GCA_947166135.1 uncultured Clostridia bacterium
ACCCCGACTGAGCCTGTCACCCCGACTGAGCCTGTCACCCCGACTGAGCCTGTCACCCCGACTGAGGGTGAAGTTCGCATCCTCGGTGACGTCAACGGCGACGGCGAGGTTGAGATCATCGACGTCACGCTCATTCTGAGAATCGGCGCTTCTATCCACGTCAATCTCAAGCCCGAGACGATCCGTAACGGCGACGTCAACGGCGACGGTGAAATCGATGTTGTTGACGCAACCTTCATCCAGCGTTATCTCAACAATATCAGCGTGAAGTATCCGATCGGTGAACCGATCCAGTAATCCTTTTCTCAACTGAATCGCACAACATAAACGTAGGGCGGAGCCTCAGGCTCCGCCCTTTTGTAATACCTGTAGCATGTCAATGCAGGTGTCATGATTCATATATAATAGTATAAAGCAAAAGACGGAATACCGCGCGGTACTCCGTCTTTCTTTTTATTCGAATGATTATTCATGAAGCTTTTTCTTCATCGTGAAGATATTGTTTCCGTCGCGGTACTCGTAGGAGACCTCGTCCATATATTTTTTCACGAGGAAGATGCCCAGACCGCCGATCTGCCGCTTCTCAGCGCTGAGGGTCGTATCGGGATCGGGTTTCTTGAGCGGATCATAAGGCGTTCCGCTGTCAGAGAAGGTGACGGTCAGCGCGTCGTCGGAACGCTCAAAGGTGATCTCAACGTCACCGACTTGATCACCGTAGGCATAGTGGGCGATGTTGACAAAGATTTCTTCAAAAGCCACCTCGAGATGCATCCTCGCTCTGGGTGAACAGTCATCTCCCAAGAATTCGCCGAGCTCCTCCATGGCAACAGCTAAATTTGCGTCAGTCGCTTCAAGATGTAAATGTTTCATCCTTACTCGCCCTCCTTTAACTCGACGCACAGCGCCGTCAGATCATCAAACTGCGGAGCGTCGCCTACAAAAGTGCTGACGCTGCGCTTAACACCGTCAATAATATTCTGCGGCGATTCATCCTTATACTGATTCAAAGCGTCGATCATACGCTCCAGCGTAAACATTCGTTCGTTCGCGTCGGTTGCCTCCGGTACGCCGTCGGTATAGAGAAACAGCTTGTCGCCGCGGTGCAACTGCATCTGAGTATCACGATAACGGATCTCCTCCATCGCACCGACGACCAGACCGTGTCTCGCTTTGCAAAGCTCAAAGCTGCCGTCCTTACGCATCAAGGCAGGATCCTCGTGTCCGGCATTCGCGGCGATCAGCCTGCCGCTGGAGAGCTCCAGAACGCCCAGCCATATCGTTACGAACATATCCGCCTTATTGCGTTCACAGATACGCTGATTGACAACGGTGAGGACCTCAGCGGGAGAATGACTCAGACGAATGCCCTCGTTGACGAGAATATTCGTGACCATCATGAACAGTGCGGCGGGAACACCCTTGCCGGAAACGTCTCCGATACTGACAGCGAGATGATCGTCATCGATCAGGAAGAAGCTGTAGAAGTCGCCTCCGACCTCCTTCGCAGGGGTCATCGAAGCGTAGATATCGAAATCCTTTCGCTCAGGGAAGGCGGGGAATTTATTCGGCAGGGAATTCTCCTGGATCGAAGCAGCGAGCGACAGTTCAGCACCGATACGTTCCTTCTCGGCGGTTACGGAAGTCAGGTTGTCGATATAATCGAGCATCTCGACCTCCATTTTATCGATAGAGGTCGCCAGATCGGAGATCTCCTCGATGCGGCTGATATCGGAACCAAGCTTCTCCCCTTTGCTGTTCTCCGCGGAAAAGCGTTTTGCCTCCTTGATGACCTTGCGGATCGGCGCAACAAACTGCCTGAGGATATAATAAGAAATCAGCACACAGGCAATGAATACGACCGAGATATTCGCGATCGCAACATTGATCAAATAGGGGCGTCTGCCGTCGACCAGCTCCTGCATGGGGCGCTGGATACAGAGGATCGCGGTCACGTTATCGTTGTCGTCCTTAACGGGAACAAGCGTCGTGATATGAGGCGGAGCCCCGCCGAGATCGGTTGTTCGATAAATCGTACCGTGGTCGATCTCCTTCTCATAAATCTGCCGGTAGATTAAAGCGTACTCCTCGTTGGAGGTATCGCGCTGATAGCCGAGCTCCCACGGGGTATAAGGCGTATCGCTGCCGACAGAATTGAAGATACTCGTGAAGCTCCCGTAATCGGAAGTATCGACCTTGATAACATAGACCAGCGAAACGTTCATCTTGATGCAAAAATTATCGAGGAATCGCTTACTGTTACGGAAATCGCGGGCGTCGCCGTTCTCGATCAGGTAATCATCGATCCGGTTACCGTCGATGGAAGTCGCTGCAGTCTGAGCCATATGGAAGGTCGTGTCGGAATATTCACGCTTAAAGGATTCCGTAAAGCTGTAATAACCGATGGTGCTGACTATCACGCCGAACATGACCATAAACAATACGATCGAACCGAGAATATTAAACGCAAAGCTCGACCGAAGCTTTTTGATAAGTTTCATAGAGTGTAACCACTCCCTTTATTTTTCATGTATATCCAGTTGACGGTAAGGGATGCTGATACCCGTCTTTTCAAGTTCGTCCTGTATCGTGCGGATCACATCACGGCGGATATCGGGACGGTCATGCGGTTCACAGAAGAACCTGATCTTATAGATAACGGCGCTTTCACCGAAATCCTGTGTACCCTTGAGCTCGCAGCTCTCGACCCCGCTAATCTCGCGGATCTCGTCACAGATACCTTCGAGTACGGTATACGCTTCTTGTCGATTAAGCTCATACGGCAAGGGCAGGTCGATATCGACCAGATGATTCAGCTTCCTGATCTGTGAGATATTGCGGTTCGCAACAGCTAGCACCGAACGGTCGGCGAGAAGCTCGATCTTGGTCGTGCGTGCGGTAAAGGCGATGACGATGCCCTCCTGACCGTTGAACTCGACCGCGTCGCTGACGGAGAAATACTTATCCGTCATAATCGTCAGACCGGACATGATATCCTGGAAGGAATCCTTGATCGCCAGCACGAACAGCACCAATATCACGCCGAATACAGTAATCAGTCCGGAGAGGTTCACACCGAGGATCTGCAATATCACGATGCCCGCTCCGATGATCAGCAGTACGCGTATCACGCGGAAAACCGTTCTGTAAACATGTCTGCGCTTAACATCCTCGACTACCAGCTTCTTCTTCAGCTGATTCTGGATGATCGACACAGCCACGAGCAGCAGGATCATCAGTATGAGAACGATACCGCACTTCATCAGATTGAGAGCTGTAAAGCGGCCGGAAACATCCTCCAGCGCTTTGAACATCACCGATTCCATAAAACTACCTTCTTATCTGAAATATATAGTTTATCATAGCATAAAAATGAGACTGATTCAAGAAAAAGCAGATACATTTTACAATTATCTCTTGCATTATCCGGATTTATAATTTAAAATATATTTGTTAATAAATATCAGAAAAGAGGTAATTCTATGGCAAGCTTAACAAACAACCAACAGACAACCAAGAAAAGCTCGTTTTTAAACTCCAACCCTGTTATGCGCAGGCTGGATAAGGTCAGGGAATACTCTGAGACTGACGCCGCTACCTACGGCGGCATCACCGCAAAAACGATCTTCTTCCTGTTGTTCAGCGTAGCAGGCATGATCCTGCAGAGAGTTCTGGAATCCTCTCTCGCTACCGGTCAGCTATTCAACCTCAAGATCTCCGGCTTCGAGACTTCGCTGTATATGGGTCAGATCATCGCGATCGCTGCCTGTGTTATTTTAGCGATCGTCTTCCAGCTGCTCGCGTTCTTCGCAAAGTCCACTACTCCCGTCACCGGTTCGCTGTACTGCGTGACGCAGGGCTACCTGATCGCTTTCTTAGTATTCACGGTTCTCGAAGGCTATGAGCACCTCGGACTTCTGGCGCTGATCATCACCGTCGCGATCGTCGCCGTCATGTCGATCCTGTACTCTACCGGCGTCATCCGCGTGACCAAGAAGTTCAAAATGGTCATGATCACCCTGCTCGTTACCTCGATCGCGGTATCTCTGCTGACCTTCCTCGGTTCGCTGATCCCCTTCACCCGCGATCTGGTAAAGAATCTCACCGCTAACCCCGCTATCTCCATCGGTATTTCCGTCATCTTTATCATCATCGCGGCGCTGTTCCTGATCTGTGACTTCAATACCATCGATCATGTCGTCAGCGACAAGCTGCCGAAGAAGTATGAGTGGCAGGCGGCGTTCGGTCTCTCCTTCACCGTACTGTGGCTGTATCTCAAGGTCCTCGACCTGATCATGACGATCGCAGGCAACAAGAAGAGCTGATAAATCCGTAATCTGAATCAAAAAATATAACCGCGTACAAGGTTCAATCGAACGCTGTACGCGGTTATTGTTTATATCGTACTGTTAAGCAGCGGGTGCGAGCTCGGCAGCTTCGGTAGCCGCCTCAGTCGCCGCAGCCGGCTGGATCCTGGTGACGCCGTCACCGTAGATGGTGGTCCAATCGTTCTTCATGGAAACGGCAGTCCAACCGTTCTCTTCACAGCTGGCGCGCATCTTGTCAGCTTTCTCGATGTTGCCGTTCTCTCTCTCGAGATCGTCACAGCAGAGCAGATAAGCGCCGCTCTTGTACTTATTATTGGTGATGGTATAGTTCGCCATCGCGCCGTCGCCGGAGCTGTTGCCGAAGCACAGAACGGGCTGTACGCCGATCTCACGCTCGATCACGCTGACCTTGTTCATCTTCAGGTTCTTGATCAGGAAATCGCCGCCGGTGACCAGCTTGTCGTCATGACCGAAGGTATAGGACAGACCGTCGGCATCGCCCTGATTGGTGGCGACGAAGTTCTCGTCGGAGCCGATCATCTGGCTGAGCGGGATATCGATCACGCCGTCACACAGACCGCGGGTAATCAGTCGGTCGGTACCGCTGACGATGTATACGGTGAAGTCATTCGCCTGCAGGAAGTCGATGACCTGCAGCATGGGCTTATAGAACGCCTGACCGTTGGTCATGTTGGTATAGC
>CAMVDB010000077.1 GCA_947166135.1 uncultured Clostridia bacterium
TTCTTCATCGCTTCGGGGAAGTTTTTGAAGGTGAAGCCGTGCGCGCCGATCAGCGACAGCGGATTCGAGGTGATATCTCCCTTGGTTTTGAATACGTTGATGACAACGAGGATGAACGGGAAAATGAAGCAGATAAAGAGAATCAGAAGTACGATCCACATAATCGCATGGGATATTTTCTTCTTTCTGGCAGCTCTGTCATTATCAGTCATTACGCTTCAACCTCCCCTCGCTTGCCGATGAGAACCTGGGTCACGCCGACGATGGCGCAGACGGCAAAGAGGATGACTGCCTCGGACTGACCCAAGCCGTAGTTTTTGTAGGTAAACGCCTGGTTGTATACGTGCATGGCTGCCATTGTCGACGATTTGAAGGGTTCGCCGTTTGTCAAGGACAGGTTGACGTCGTATACAACGAAGCAGCGGGTGATGCTCAGGAAGATGCACTGTACAAAGCTCGAGCGCATCAGCGGGATGGTAACGTTCTTCATCGCCTGCGAGGAGGTGCAGCCGTCGATTCTCGACGCTTCTTCCACATCCTTCGACACGCTCATAAAGCCCGCTACATAAATCAGCATCATGTAGCCCGCGTACTGCCACACCGATACGAGGATGAGGCAAAACATCGCACCTTCTGTTGTGGAAAGCAGAGAGGTGGAGCTGAAAATCGCGACAAAAGCGCGGTTAAACACGAACTTCCAGACATAACCGAGTACGATACCGCCGATCAGGTTCGGTACGAAGAAACCGGCACGGAAGAAGTTCTGACCCTTGATGCCGCGCGTAACAAGATACGCAAGGGCAAAGGAGACTACGTTAATCAGAACGACGGCGAAGATAGAGTAAATCACCGTACGTCCCATAGCGGCCCAATAGTCGCCGTCAGAGAAGGCAGCAGCAAAGTTCTCGAACCAAACGAAGGGCTTGGTTGCGCTGACGCCGTCCCAGCTGGTCATCGTCAGATAAAGACCGTAAACAAACGGAACGATAACTACCGCAAGGAACAGCGCTGTGCCCGGACCGGCGAACATCAGGTATTGTTCTATTTTATAGGATAGCTTATTTTGTTTCATAGACAAAATTCATTCCAATCTGCCGCTTTGCTATAAATAAAGCGGAGGGGTGTTCCCAAGCGGCCTGTGAACACCCCGCCATTTAGAAAAAAGGAATGTCGGAATAGTTGATTACAAATTACCGAATTGTTGATTAGTGAGCGCCTACCTCAGCGGTTGACCAATATTCGGTGATCTCATCAGCAAATGCTGCACGGTCGATCTCGTTTGCCAGATACTTCTGGAAGATAGCGCCGCACTTTGCATAGTGATCATCGGGCAGATAGTTGTAGTTGGGGATCAGAGCGCCGGCGTCAGCGTACTTCTTCACGGAAGCGCCGAGCGGATCCTGAACTGCGAGAGTGATGTTGGAATAAGCGGGTACCAGAGCGCACTTGTTGACGATGAAGTCCTGACCGGCCTCGTCATAAACGAGCCAATTCAGGAAGTCCTTCGCAGCCTTACGCTGTGCGTCGGAGGTGTTGTCGGAAGAATCGATGAAGAAGTACTTGGAGCCGCCGCCGACCAGCTTGTCGGAGGAGCCGTCGTCAACATCGTTCGGTACGGGCATCATACCCATATTCTCGGAATAGTCATACGCATTCAGTACGGACCAATCCCAGTTGCCGCCGAACATGAGGCCGATTTCGCCTTCGGCGAGCTTCTGCTCGGTTACTTCGCGCTCTGCGGAGATCGCAGCGTCCTTCGCATAGTTGTTTTCCTTGAGGACATCAAAAGTATCCATCATCTTGTTGAACTTCTCATCGTCAGCGAGCTTGATAGAACCGTCCTTGATACCGGCGATAAACGCGTCGGGATCGTCATGCTGCTCGTAAACCTCAGCGAGGTAGTGAGCTGCGAGGGACCAGTCTTCCTTCATGACGCCGGTACCGACCTTCTCGGCGATAGCCTTGAGGTCAGCGGTAGTCTTGATGCTGGTGGGATCGAAATCAGCGCCGGTAGCCTTCTTGATTGCGTCGGCGTTGTAGATGATACCGCGTGCCTCGACGCAAACGGGGAAGCCGTAGGTCTTGCCGTCGATAGCGATCGCCTGAGTGGTATCCTTGACCCAATCCTGATCGGACAGGTCGACTGCGTGCTCAGCTGCGAGGGAGTAGATGTCCTTTGCGTCTACCATGGAGATGGTGTAGGGATCGTTGGAAGCGTAACGGGTGGACAGATGAGCGGCGACTGTATCGGAGGAATAGTAAACCTCTACGTCAACGCCTTTTTCTTTGGAATACTCTTCCGCCATTTCTTGCATCTGATCCTGAATTTCCATCTTGGAGTTGAAGATGGTGATGGCGACTTTTTCACCGGACTGATCGCCGGAGGAGCCACTGCCACTGCTGCCGCCGTTGGAGCAGGCTGCCAGTGCGAGGACCAGAACGAGTGCCAATAAGATTGCGAGAACTCTCTTTTTCATTTGCATTTTCCTTTCTGATAATAAAATGATTGAGATGGTTTTGTGTAGCGCGTTTCCCAACGGTTCTGTTCGTCTGCTTCTGCACAGAAACGTATGTAAAACGTTTTACACGATTCACGTTTTTCGTGTGTCTAAAGTATAGCACTCGTGGATAAGTGTGTCAATAACTTAATAGGTTTTTTCAGTGTTTATGATGTTTTTTGTGAGTTATTACATAATTATAACCAAATTATGTATATAATTACCAATATTAAACGTTTAACATAAATATTTTCATTTTTTGTATTTTAGGTCTTTATTTTTCGTTATAGATTTGTTATAATACAGGTGCGATCTCCTTTATTTTTGATTTTAGGGGTATATGTAAAAGGTATATGAAAATGAAACATGAATCTATTCTCAATCCTACCATGAAGGACGTAGCGCTGGAGAGCGGTTTGTCACTCGCTACGGTATCAAAGGTCATCAACGGTCTGCCGGTCGGAAAAGCCAGCCGCCAAAAGGTAGAGGCGGCCATTAAAAAACTGGGATATCAGGTGAACAACTATGCCCGCGCGCTGAAAAGCAACAAGACCTACAGCGTCGCATTGGTGTTGCCTTCTCTGAAGCACCCTTTTTTTGCCTCCCTGACCGATGAGCTGACAAAAAGTCTGATGAGCAGAGGATACCGCGCGATCCTCATGATCACGAACTATGATCCCGACGCCGAGCAAAAAAGCTTTGCTATGGTGCGGAGCAACAAGATGGACGGCGTTATCGCCCTGACCTACAGTCCCGATCTCGAGGTGGGCGATTCTATCTCGATCGTCACCATCGACCGCCATCTCGACGAGGATATCCCCTGCGTTTCCTCGGATAATTTCAGAGGCGGCGAGCTTGCCGCCAAAAAGCTGATCGAACTCGGATGCCGCAAGCTGCTGTTTATGCGGATCACCTCCCGCATCCCGGGTGAGCCCAACAAACGCTGCGCCGGATTTGAAAGCGTCTGTCAGTCAAGGAACATCGATTATGAAACGCTTCTTTTTGTGGATGACGAGCCGGAGGAGCCGATCTTTCAATTTTTGGAGAATCATATCCATGACGGAGAGCTCGCATATGACGGTATTTTCTGCAACTCGGATATTCTGGCAAGCCATGTGATCCGGTTTCTCAGCGAAAGGAATATCAGCATTCCCGATCAGGTTCAGCTCATCGGCTACGACGGCATCATCGACCGCTTTACCGACCGCTATGTCTGTTCCACAATCGAACAGCCGATCGCTCAGATGGCGGAGACCGCAGTCAATCTCCTGCTGAATCCCGATGAAAACACTGCTGGTGCAAATATCTGCCTGCCTGTCAGGTATGTTTCCGGCGGAACGACAAAGGATCGTTAACATATAATATAGTTACATAATTAATATAGAAAGGGACGTGTATTTTTGGCAAGCGGAAGGATGGAGTTCCACGCATATTCGATCATGCAGCACGCAAATTTTGCCTTTGCTCTGGCAAACGACGTACCGATGGAGGAGGTTGAGGAGCTCAGGCATTATGACAGAAAAACCTATAACCTTATCCTGCTTCACGGCTTGACCGGGACGGATACGGACTGGCTGTACGGCGGACTGGCTCAGGAGATGTCGATACGCTTCAATCTGAACGTATTCATGCCTACCGTCGGAAACACGTTTTATCTTGATAAAGGCTACGCCGGGGCGAACTGGTGCGAGTATATCGGGCGCGAGCTGCCCGAGTATATCAGGGATACGTTCTGTGTCGAGATGACCGGTGAGAACACGATCATCGGAGGGCTCTCGATGGGAGGTTTCGGAGCCCTGCACACAGCTCTGACTTATCCCGGGAGCTTCTGCGCCTGCATCGCGCTGTCGTCGGGGCTGATCATCCGCGAGTACGCCCGTATAGGTGCGGAGTTTTCCGGCGCGGTCCCTCCTCAGATGATGCTCGATATCTTCGGCGACCCCGATAAGGTGCTGACGTCGGATATTAATCCCGAGAAGCAGTATCTCGATCTGGAAAAAGCCGGCGTCAAGATACCCAGGATCTATATGGCTTGCGGTACCGAGGATGCCTTGATCGGGAGCAACCGCGAGTTCGCCTCGTTCCTGAAAGAACATGATGCGGACTATATTTACGAAGAGGGACCGGGAGGTCACAACTGGAGGTTCTGGAACCGCTATCTCGAGAAGGGTCTCGACCGGCTTTTTGCCTGAATGATCGGTAACTCGCTTCGCTCAAACATAAAAATACGATTCATCCGCCTCCGTCGAAGGCACCTTCCTTCCTAAAGGAAGGTTTATGCTATTTTGTTACAAACATAAAACGCGAGCCGCAGTATCTTAACTGCGGCTCGTCAGTCTGTCGAAAAAGTCCAGCTTAGGCTGGGCTTTTTGTTGTATCTATGGTAT
>CAMVDB010000078.1 GCA_947166135.1 uncultured Clostridia bacterium
AGGGTCTGGAGTTCCCGCACGTGTTCCTCTGCGCAATGAACGAGGGCATCTTCCCTTCGAAGAAGACGAATACCCTGGAGCGCATGGAGGAGGAGCGAAGGCTCGCCTTCGTCGCGATGACCAGAGCCGAGAAGCGCCTCTACCTCAGTGAAGCGGAGGGGCGCAACCTCGACGGCTCTCCGAAGTTTCCCTCGCGCTTCATCCTCGATATCGACCGCGAATTGCTGGAATACGCAAACGAGCCGAATGACTCGCTGATACAGGACGCAAAAGGTTATATCGAAGCGACCGTGAAGTATATGCCCGAGAACCTCGACAGCATCATCCTGCCGATCGGTCAGCGCGTGCGCCATGCCGTTTTCGGTGATGGTACGGTCACGGAAGTCGATACCGACAAGGGCGCTCATTTGATCAAGTTCGATACGATCGACACACCCCGCATGATCTCGTTTAAAGTGAAGCTGAATTGCATTTCACAATGAAGCTTTTGTATCTTGTAAGGGTTGAAGGGTCTCGGTTTTCGTGATATGATACAGTAGAATATGACGGCACATGAATAAGCTTGGGAATCTGTGAGATAAAAGATCAACAGAAGGGGGATGCTATATGAATCGAACAATCAAAAGATCGATCGCGGTTCTTGTTCTGGTAATAGCTCTGTTTGCTTTTACGGCGTCAGCGTATGCGGCGGGTTATTATATACACAATCCGATGGAGAATCCAAAGGCGGCGGCAGATATCATTGTTGATCCAGACGCTGTCTACGGATATGCGCCGAATCCCGATTCTGTGCGGTTGGGAGCGTTCGCAAAATACGACTGGAGCGATGAGGCGTTTGTTGCCCAAATGAAGCAGGAGCGCGAAGCGTATCATGAATCGATCCGTGAACTGTATCAGACGAAAGCGGATATGGAAGCTGACGGAAAAACGGTTGAGGAAATAGCCCGTACTGTCAGCAACCGTCGCAATGAGATGCGGATCGAAGCCTACAAGGACGATCCCGACGGGTTAGCCACACTTAAAGATAGTAATCTCCAAAAATACGGTAATGAAACCGGCGGTACCCCGGAATACTACTTTGAAAAAACCGGATCATGGGAAGCCGTCATCGAAAAAGCATTTTCGACTAACGCCGGAGCCGATGCGATACTCGGACTGTATGACGAGTATTATGACACCTATTATATCTCCGATGACAGCGATCCGACCGAATCGGAAACGGTTGCCGAAGCCTCACAAGCGGGAACGGAACCCACCACCGCTACGCTCAGCGAGAGCACACCCGATCAATCGGTAAATCCGACAGGGAATCAATCAAAAACATCTCCCCAAACAGGAGATACCGTGAACGTTGTGTTGATCGTCATGATGACGGCGACGGGAGCCGCGTTATTATCTGTCATAAAGCTGTCGTCCCGTAAAGAAAAGCGCTGATTGCAAACCGCAACCAGCGTTTTTTGTCGAAGTGAAGGGATTATCCGGTATAAATGATCTCGTTCTCATGGATCCCGACGATCCACGGATAATAGTGGTTGGATTCATCTCCGTAGAAAAACACTTGCTATTTTTCCGACGTTTTGTATAATGAATATAATCGTTGATTACGATAATTAATTGATGAAGAAAGGAACGATAAAGATGGATAACGTACAAGAATTAAGAGAAATTGTCAATCCGGTATTCAATACAGCGAAATCCTGCGTACAGTTACATGCTGCCGCAGGTGATGAAGACTCCCGACAGCTTCTCGGCGCTCTGGGATTCGGAGGATTCGCCGACGCAAAGGACAATAAGCGTGTCCCTGCGGAGTTGGCGGAGAAGGTGAAGCGGCTGTTTCCTGTATACACCGTCTTGACCGATTCCCGCTTTCAGATCGTCAACAATCTTATTCGGTCTTTTTCTGACAGGATCGTCGTAGACCTCCCCTGCGGGTATACCGCACGCGGCATCAAGATGTCGCGTCAGGGAAGGGCCTACTACGGCTTTGACCTCCCTGCTGTCATAGACGACATCGCTCCCGCCACCGCCAAGATCATCGGTGATGACAAAAACATTCATTACGCTGCGGTGGACGCTACGAACTATGACTCCATGGCAGCTCCGCTGGAGGGTGAACAGAAAGAGCTTCTGATCACCACAGAGGGTCTTCTGATGTACTTTACGCAGCAGGAGCTTGAAGAGGTCTTCTCCAATATCCGCCGTATCCTGCAGAAGCACGGCGGCAGCTGGATCATTGTGGATCGTGCTTACTACACGCATGATTCCGCGATCGCTTCCGCTGTTCTGGATAACGATCAGGGGCTTGTC
Organism: uncultured Clostridia bacterium; assembly: GCA_947166135.1. Lineage (GTDB taxonomy): Bacteria > Bacillota > Clostridia > Oscillospirales > Acutalibacteraceae > Ruminococcoides. The sequence continues at coordinate 2,308 of CAMVDB010000078.1, forward strand.
GCGCTGTACACCGCCATTACGAAACAAGCCGCCGGTACTGCGGCTGACGTTAAGTTCAATGATAACATCATCTTTAAAGGAACCGATGAGGAGATCAAGACCTTCATCAGGAAAATGGGCTTTGAAGTCAGAGAGATCGGTATGGGTGATTATCTTCCCGATCATTTCGGCGTTCTTGCTCCGATGAGCGCTGATGACGCAAGGGTTCGGGATGTGTTCCGCGGTATGTGCTTCTGGGAATTGACCGTTAAGGAAAACAGCGAACAGAATACCGCTCAGGACGTACCTTTTCACATCGAGTCCGAGTTTGCGGACGGTAAGTTCACCGCTCGGATAGAAGGCCGCGTAGATACCATCACTGCTCCTGAGCTTTTGGAGCAATTTCAAAAGGCAGACGGCGTGAAAGCGATCGAGCTTCATATAGAGAAGATGTCTTATATTTCATCTGCGGGACTTAGGGTGCTTCTTATCATGTATAAAGCTTTGGATGATAAGAGTCAGTTTAATCTGGTGGGAACGACCGACAGCGTGAAGGAGATCATGGAAGTAACGGGATTTGATCAGTTTTTCCTCTAAATCTTCACTGCCGCATGAGCTGCGCCTGTATGCGTCTCCCGTCGCGCTATTCGAAATATATCACTAATATCTGATTAAATCTTTTTATCAAGGATTAGTATGAAACGGAGGTATTTATCATGACAGACATTGAGAGAGTATGCCAATTTTTGGACGATGCACAGACCTACTACCTTGCGACCGTTGAGGGCGATCAGCCGAGGGTCAGACCCTTCGGCACGGCTCTCATTTATGACGGCAGGCTCTATATCCAGACGGGCAAGGTGAAGCCTGTGTCCAAACAGCTCGCCGTCAATCCGAAGGCTGAGATCTGCGCTTTCAAGGACGGAAAGTGGATTCGTATCGCGGGTGAACTGGTCAACGACGACAACCGCGACGTGATGGTCGCCATGCTCGAGAAGATGCCGAGTCTCAAGGCGATGTACAGCCCCGACGACGGCAATATGCAGATGCTGTATTTCAAGGACGCGACCGCGACCTTCAGCTCCTTTACCGAGGCGCCCGAAACGATACGATTCTGATGATAAGCACATGCAGATATGAAAGTAAAAAGATAAAGGAGGAATCACATGGAGATCAAAGCAGTCAAATTCAGAAAAGACGGATTCTATTCCCAGCTGTTCGCGTTCGGAGCGGAAGAGGGTCCCGAGAAGTACAGCATGGATATCCGCTATCGCGGCAGTCTGCAAAACTACCTGATCGACACAGGCGACGAGGTCATCTTAGTCGATACGGGACTTCCCGCCGGCACTCCCGAGGAGAAGCCCGACAAGGAGGTCGCCGCCTATACCGGCAAGGATATTTGCAGTTATATGGAGGCGTTCCGCGCTCTCGGCTATGAGCCCGAGCAGGTGACGAAGATCCTGCTGACCCACAGGCACAGCGACCATTCCGGCGAGTTGAAGTCCTTCCCGAACGCGAAGATCTATGTCAACGCCGAGGAGCTTGATGCCGCTGAATTACAGGGCATCGACAACATCGTCCCCGTGAACTTCACCGACGGCGCGTATTATAACTTCCCCGAGAGTCAGAAGATCATCGACGGTATCTATTTCATCAAGGCGAAGGGTCATACCAAGGGCAACAGCCTTGTGATCGTCGAGGACGGCGGGCTTTTCTATATGCTCCACGCCGACATCACCTATGTGGACGAGGCGCTCTATGAGAATAAAGTGTCCGTGATTTTTGATGATCTGCAAGAAGCTAAAACCACCCTCGGCAGAGTGCGCGAGTTCGTCCGCAATCACCCGACCGTTTACTGCGGTACGCATACGCCCCAGGGCTATGAGAATCTGGAGGCGAAGCGCGTGATGGATCTCGACCATCCCGTCGAGACGGTCTTTGCCGAGATCGACTTTAGCGAGCAGGAGGCGACCGGCGTCTACATCTGCTCCGTTTGCGGATATGTGTACGATCCTGCTGAGCATGACGGCGTTGCCTTCGAGAATCTGCCCGACGACTGGCGCTGTCCGAGATGCAAACAGCCGAAAGAGAGATTCAACAGAGCATAAAGCAAAAAGAAAACGAGCATAGAGTTCTCCGTGATGAGATCTATGCTCGTTTACTGTTGTTTTCAAAATGCGGAAGAGAACCATTTGTACGTTTGTAATTCCTTATTCAGATCAATGAGATAGCAATTCAAAATGATTCTTCCTGCATGATATAATCCCTTCTCTTTGCAGCTTGCTCAGTTCATTCGA
>CAMVDB010000079.1 GCA_947166135.1 uncultured Clostridia bacterium
TGGGCGCTCCGACCGCTTGTGAGAACGCGGGCGTTCCCGACGTTTCCTACAACGGTTCTACCGTAAGCTCCTGCCCCAACACCTTCATCATCTCTTCCAGAATCGACTGGACTCCTTACATGGAGCTCGCGATCAAGGCTGCGATGAACGGCGATAAGATCGACGCTGACTGGACCGGCACCCTGGCTACCAAGTCCGTCGCTCTGAGCGAGATCAACGATAAGGCTGCTGCTCCCGGTACCGCCGAGAAGATCGCTGAGGTCCAGAAGGGCCTTGAGGATGGCAGCATCCATGTATTCGATACCGCTACCTTCACCGTAAAGGGCGAGACTCTGACCTCTTACAAGGCAGACGTCGACACCGACGAGGCTTATACTCCCGACACCGAGGTAATCTCCGACGGTTACTTCCACGAGTCCGAGTTCCGTTCCGCTCCTTACTTTGATCTTGATATCGACGGTATCACCCTGCTGAATACCGCGTTCTAATCAGACTTATCTTAATCAGTAAAGGGAAGCCTTTTTCGGCTTCCCTTTACGTGGTTTATGAAAATAGTGGTTAGTGATCAACGGTCAGTGATTCGAGGCTGTCTGATACGAACGCTGATCACTGATCACTGTTTAACGGTTCACAAAAACAATGAGGGGGTAAAACATTGGATAAGCAAACACCTGCCGTAAGCCTGCGCCATATCACCAAGGCGTTCGGCAGCAAGGTCGTCGCCAACAAGGACGTTTCCATGGATATCATGCGCGGTGAGATCCTGGCGCTTCTCGGTGAGAACGGCTCCGGTAAGACGACCCTGATGAATATGCTCTCGGGCATCTACCGTCAGGATTCCGGCGTGATCTATGTCGACGGAAACGAGGTACACATCACCTCGCCGAAGGACGCCTTCGATCTGGGTATCGGCATGATCCATCAGCACTTCAAGCTGGTAGACGTCTTCACCGCGACTGAGAACGTCGCGCTGGGTATGGATAAGAAGACCACCGGCGGCGCAAAGGAGATCGCGAAGGCGATCACCGATATCTGTGACAGATACGGCTTCGATATCGACCCGAAGCAGAAGGTCTATAACATGACCGTATCGCAGAAGCAGACGCTGGAGATCGTCAAGACCCTGTACCGCGGCGCCAACATCCTCATCCTCGACGAGCCCACCGCCGTGCTGACCCCGCAGGAGACCGATAAGCTCTTTGCGGTACTGCGCAATATGAAGGCGGACGGCAAGTCGATCATCATCATCACCCATAAGCTCAACGAGGTGCTCGCGATCTCCGACCGCGTAGCGATCCTCAGAAAGGGCGAGTTTATCGGCGACGTCAAGACCTCTGAAGCGTCCGTCCAGTCGCTGACCGACATGATGGTCGGCGCGAAGGTCGAGCTCGACATCGAGCGTCCCCTGATCGAGGACAGACCCCTGCTCCTCTCCGTCAGCCACCTGACCTGTCTCGATAAATACGGCGTCAAGGCGCTGGACGACGTGAGCTTCGACGCTTACGGCGGCGAGATCCTCGGTATCGCGGGCATCTCCGGCTCCGGTCAGAAGCAGCTGCTCGAGGCGATCGCCGGTCTGCAGAAGGCGGAGGCGGGCTCTTCGATCACCTATAACGACATCGAGAAGGGCGAGACCGAGGAGCTGATCGGTAAATCCGTCAGCGAGATCAAGAAGATGGGCGTTGCGCTCTCCTTCGTCCCCGAGGACCGTCTGGGCATGGGTCTGGTCGGTACGATGGGTATGTCCGATAACATGATGCTCCGCTCCTATCAGAAGGGAAGTATCATCTTCACCGACCGAAAGACGCCCCGCGACCTTGCGACAAAGGTCAAGGAAGAGCTCGAGGTCGTCACCCCCAATATCAATACCCCTGTCCGCAAGCTCTCCGGCGGTAACGTCCAGAAGGTACTGGTCGGCCGTGAGATCGCCTCCGATCCGAAGGTGCTGATGGCGGCTTACGCCGTGCGCGGACTGGATATCAATACGTCCTACACGATCTATCGCCTCCTCAACGAGCAGAAGAAGAAAGGCTCCGCCGTTATCTATGTCGGCGAGGATCTGGATGTTCTGATCGCGCTGTGCGACCGTATCGCCGTTCTGTGCGGCGGTAAGCTCAACGGCATCGTGGACGGCAGAACCGTCACCAAGGAGGAAGTCGGTCTGCTGATGACCCATATCGACGAGTCAAAGAAGGAGGATGAGGCATGATGGCAACCATAACCAAGAGCACCGGCAAGGAGCCGCTGTTCCATATCGTCAGGCGGACGGATATGCCTATGTGGAAGTCGTGGCTGATCCGAATCCTCTCCGTACTCGCTTCGCTGATCGTCTGTGCGGTGATCATCGTCCTTGTAACGGGCGATAATCCGATCCAGATCTACGCGACCATGTTCAAGGGCTCGTTCGGCTCACCCCGCCGTTTCTGGGCGCTGCTGCAGGGTATCGCGATGCTGCTGTGCGTATCGCTGGCGCTTACCCCGGCTTTTAAGATGCGCTTCTGGAACATCGGCGGTGAGGGTCAGGTGCTGATGGGAGGTCTGGGCGCTACCGCCTGCATGATTCTCTTCGGCAACAAGCTCCCCGCGCCCGTTGTACTGCTGCTGGTCATCGTCGTCAGCATTTTATGCGGCGCGATCTGGGGCTTGATCCCCGCGGTCTTCAAGGCGTTCTGGAACACCAACGAGACCCTCTTCACCCTGATGATGAACTATATCGCGATCCAGATCGTCAGCTACTTCACCTATATCTGGTCGTCCAACAAGGGCAACAACGTTATCAATACCATCAACAACGATACTCACGCGGGCTGGCTGGAGCTGCCCTCGTCGGTCGATAAATACGGCTATATGCTCAACGTGCTGATCGTCGCCGCCCTGACGATCATGATGTACTTCTACCTCAAGTACAGCAAGCAGGGCTACGAGATCTCCGTCGTCGGCGAAAGCGAGAATACCGCGAAGTACGCCGGCATCAACGTTAAGAAGGTCATCATCCGCACCATGATCATCTCCGGCGCGCTGTGCGGTGTAGCCGGTATGCTGCTGGTCTCCGGTACCGACCACACCATCAACCCCGATACCGCGGGCGGCAGAGGCTTCACCGCGATCATGGTATCGTGGCTCGCAAAGTTCAACCCGCTGTTCATGGTCGTCACGTCACTTCTGATCGTCTTCATGCAGAAGGGCGCGATCGAGATCTCGACCCAGTTCGGCTTGAACTCCTCTTTCTCGGATATCATCACCGGTATCATCATCTTCTTCATCATCGGTTCCGAGTTCTTTATCAACTACAAGATCCAGAAACGCGCAAAGGAGGTTGAAGCATAATGATCGCTGCATTTATCCACCGCGCTATCATGCAGGGTATCCCGCTGCTCTTCGGCGCGACCGGTGAGATCGTCACCGAGAAAAGCGGTAACCTCAACCTCGGTATCCCCGGCGTCATGTATGTCGGCGGTATCTCCGGCGTTATCGGCGCGTTTTTGTATGAAAATTCTCTCGCGGACAAGAGCCAGGCGAACGGCTTTTTGGCGATCATGATCCCGATGCTGTGCTGTCTGCTCGGCTCGCTGATCATGGGTCTGATCTACTCCTTCCTGACGACGACCCTGCGCGCGAACCAGAACGTGACCGGTCTCGCAATCACCACCTTCGGCGTAGGTCTGGGCAACTTCTTCGGCGGCTCGCTGATCAAGATCGTCGGCGCCGACGTTCCGTCCATCACGCTGTCCGTTACCTCCAAGTTCTTTTCCGCGTCGCTTCCCTTCGCGTCAAATCTCGGCTGGTTCGGCGAGATCTTCCTGTCCTACGGCTTCCTCGCGTATTTAGCGATCATCATCGCGATCGTGACCTCGCTGTATCTGAAGAAGACCCGTTCCGGACTGAACCTGCGCGCTGTCGGCGAGAACCCCGCGACTGCTGACGCGGCGGGCATCAACGTCACCCGGTATAAGTATGTTTCCACCTGCGTAGGCAGTATGATCGCCGGTCTGGGCGGACTGTACTACGTTATGGATTACGCCAACGGTATCTGGTCGAACAACGCTTTCGGCGACCGCGGATGGCTGGCGATCGCACTGGTTATCTTCACCGTCTGGAAGCCGAACTTTGCGATCATCGGCTCGATCCTCTTCGGCGGCCTGTACATCGTCCACAATTATCTGAATCAGTTCTTCCCCTTCATCCCCGTGGATATGAGTACCCAGGAGCTGATCAAGATGGCGCCCTATGTGATCACCGTACTGGTGCTGATCATCAACAGCATGCGCAAGAAGCGCGAGAGCCAGCCGCCCGAGGCGCTGGGTTTGTCGTACTTCCGAGAAGACCGTTAGGCTCGTTATAAAAGAATCGTATACGAAATGAAAGAGGGAGGAGCGCGCTGCTCCTCCCTTTTGACGTTTTTGACGTATAAAGAAACGGACAGGGGCTTCCCTGTCCGTTGCAGTCTGTCGAAAAAGTCCAGCTTAGGCTGGGCTTTTTGTTGTATCTATGGT
>CAMVDB010000080.1 GCA_947166135.1 uncultured Clostridia bacterium
GTATCGGCGGTATCACGCTCGAGGATATCGAGCGGAATGTCGACCGTCTGCACTCGGCGGCATTCGATCCGCTCGGACTGGCGGTGAGTGAGGAGCTCGAATCGCGCGGCAGTCATAAAAGCCGCAGCGGAAAGGAACAGCACCTCTACAATCCGCAGACGATCCACGCGTTACAGGCGGCGACAAGGAACAACGATTACAAGCTGTTCAAGGAATACTCCCGTATGCTCGATGAAGAAATGCAGCCGGTCAGTATCCGCGGATTATTTGATTTCAACTTTGCCGATACTCCGATCCCGCTCGACGAGGTCGAAAGCGTCGACAGTATCGTTAAGCGCTTCAAGACGGGCGCCATGTCCTACGGCTCGATCTCTCAGGAGGCGCATGAAGCGCTGGCGCTCGCGATGAATATACTGGGCGGCAAAAGTAACTCCGGCGAGGGCGGCGAAAGCCCCGAGCGGTTAGCGACAAAGGGCACCAAGCACAACCGTTGTTCGGCGATCAAGCAGGTAGCGTCCGGTCGCTTCGGCGTGACCTCGACCTATCTCAACTCCGCCGACGAGCTCCAGATCAAAATGGCACAGGGCGCAAAGCCCGGCGAGGGCGGTCATCTGCCGGGAATGAAGGTCTATCCGTGGATCGCGAAGACCCGTCATTCCACCCCGGGCGTGTCGCTGATCTCACCGCCGCCGCATCACGATATCTATTCGATCGAGGATCTGGCTCAGCTGATCTACGATCTGAAAAACGCGAATAAAAAAGCGCGCATCTCCGTCAAGCTCGTATCCGAAGCGGGCGTAGGAACCGTGGCCGCAGGCGTAGCGAAGGCAGGAGCGCAGGTCATTCTGATCTCAGGCTATGACGGCGGTACAGGCGCCGCGCCGCGCAGCTCGATCTATAACGCGGGACTTCCGTGGGAGCTCGGTCTTGCCGAAGCGCACCAAACGCTCCTGCTCAACGGGCTGAGGAACAAGGTCGTCATCGAAACGGACGGCAAGCTGATGACAGGCCGTGACGTCGCGATCGCGGCGATCCTCGGCGCGGAGGAATTCGGCTTTGCGACCGCGCCGCTGGTTACCTTGGGCTGTGCGATGATGCGCGTCTGCAACCTCGACACCTGCCCCTTCGGTGTGGCGACACAGAATCCCGAGCTAAGAAAACGCTTCATGGGTAAGCCGGAATATGTCGTCAACTTCATGCGATTCATCTCCGAAGAACTGCGCGAGTATATGGCGCGGCTGGGCGTGCGTACCATCGACGAGCTGATCGGGCGAAAGGATCTTTTGAAGAAGCGAGCCGATCTCTCTGAGCGTGAACAGCAGATCGATGTGTCCGCGATTCTCGATCATCATCTTGATGAATCATCGATCAGATATGATGAGAAAAGCCCCTATGACTTCAAGCTCTCTGATACACTCGATGAAAAGGTAATCATCAAATCGTTCAAAAAAGCACTGCGCGAGGGCAAGTCGGCTCAGATCGAGATCGACGTTCGCAACACCGACCGCTCCCTCGGCACAGCGTTCGGCTCTGAGATCACAAAGAGATACGGCGAGAATCTCAAGGACGATACCTATCGTATCGTATGCAACGGCTCGGGTGGTCAGAGCTTCGGCGCGTTTATCCCGAGGGGCTTGACGATGGAGCTCAGGGGCGACAGCAACGACTATTTCGGTAAGGGCTTATCGGGCGGCAAGCTGATCGTATATCCCGACAAGAAAAGCCGCTTTAAGGCGGAGGAAAACATCATCATCGGCAACGTCGCTCTCTATGGCGCGACAAGCGGAAGGGCATTTATCAACGGTATCGCCGGTGAACGCTTCTGCGTGCGCAATTCGGGCGCGACAGCCGTTGTTGAGGGCGTCGGTGAGCATGGATGTGAATATATGACGGGCGGCAAGGTCGTCATACTCGGCAGCACCGGCAAGAATTTTGCCGCCGGTATGTCGGGCGGCGTCGCTTATGTGCTGGATGAACACCATCACCTGTATAAGCGATTGAACAAAGAGCTGGTCGAGTGCTCCGAGCTGAGCGAGCAAAAGGATATTGACGAGCTGAGAATGCTGATCACGGAGCATGTGGAAGCGACAGGCTCTGAAAAGGGCAAGCGGATCCTCAGTGACTTTGACGCGTATCTGCCGAAGTTCAAAAAGATCATCCCTCACGATTACAGGATCATTACCGAAGCGATCGAGGCAGGCAAGCAGAACGGTCATGACGAGGACAGCGCCAAGATCGAAGCCTTCTATCAGCTGATCCGATCGAGATAAGGAGGAGTGCAGTATGGGAAATCCCAACGGATTTATGGAATATAAACGACAGGATAATCCTGCGTATACCGTGGAAGAACGTATCAAACACTATAACGAGTTCCACACCACGATCAGTGAAGCGGATCGCAAGCATCAGGGCGAGCGTTGCATGCACTGCGGCGTACCGTTCTGTCAGGCAGGCTTGCCGATCAGCGGTATGGTGTCGGGCTGTCCGCTGAATAACCTGATCCCCGAGTGGAACAACCTCGTCAGTCTCGGCGCGTGGAAGCAGGCATACAATCGTCTGAAAATGACAAACAGCTTTCCCGAATTCACCTCGCGCGTGTGTCCCGCCCTATGTGAAAAGGCGTGTACCTGCGGCGCTAACGGCGATCCTGTCACCGTCCGCGCTAATGAATATGACATCATCGAAACGGCATATCAAGAGGGCTGGGCGGAACCAATGCCGCCCAAACAGCGAACAGGCAAAAAGATCGCCGTCGTCGGCTCGGGTCCCTCGGGACTTGCCGCCGCTGATCAGCTCAACCGCCGCGGACACTGCGTCACGGTATATGAGCGGAGCGACCGCGTCGGCGGACTGCTGATGTACGGTATCCCGAACATGAAGCTCGAAAAGCAGATCATCGAGCGCAAGATCAACGTGATGGAAGCGGAAGGCGTTACATTCAAAACCAACGTCAACGTCGGCGTCGATATATCTGCCGAAGAGTTACTCTCTCAATATGATCGTGTGATCCTCGCGTGCGGCGCTTCTCACCCGCGCGATATCGCGGTCGAAGGGCGCGAAGCGGACGGCGTATATTTTGCGGTCGATTTCCTGAAATCGACTACCAAGGCGCTGCTCGATAACGGCTTGCAGGATGGATCCTATATCTCCGCAAAGGACAAGAACGTCCTGATCGTCGGGGGCGGTGATACCGGCAACGACTGCGTCGGCACCTGCGTTCGTCACGGTGCGAAAAGCGTCATCCAGCTCGAGATGATGCCCAAGCTCCCCGACGCTCGCACAGAGGACAATCCGTGGCCGGAATGGCCGCGCGTGTGCAAGACCGATTACGGTCAGGAGGAAGCGGCGGCGGTCTACGGAGATGATCCAAGGATCTATCAGACGACCGTGAAAAAGCTGATCATCGATGAAAACGGAAAGCTGAAACAGGCGGTGCTCGTGAAGCTGAACGCCGAGAAGGATGAAGCGACCGGTAGACTGCGGATGGTGCCGATCGAGGACAGTGAATACACGGTCGACGTCGATCTGATGCTGATCGCGGCAGGCTTCTTGGGCAGTGAGAGCTATATCACCGAAGCGTTCGGTGTAGCGGTCGACGGCAGGACGAATGTGCAGACAGAAACGGGCAGTCATCAGACTTCTGTTGACAGAGTATTCACGGCGGGCGACATGCACCGCGGTCAGTCGCTGGTGGTATGGGCGATCCGCGAGGGCATAGACTGCGCCCGCGAGGTGGATGAAAGCCTGATGGGATATACAAATCTATAGGCTCCCTTGATGTAGGGACGAACATTGGTCGTCCGCAGAATGACGAGCGTTTTTATTGTCGAAAGCGTTAGATAGGAATGATATGTTGATACCATGCGGACGGTCGATGACCGTCCCTACAAATAATGTGTGATAACAAAATTGGAAGGTGTATGTATGACAAAATATATATTTGTAACCGGAGGTGTTGTGTCCGGACTGGGCAAAGGCATCACCGCTGCCTCTCTCGGCAGACTGCTGAAAGCGCGCGGTTTGAAGGTCGCCGCCCAAAAGCTTGATCCTTATATCAATGTTGACCCCGGCACCATGAGCCCATACCAGCACGGCGAGGTGTATGTGACCGAGGACGGCGCCGAGACTGATCTCGATCTCGGGCACTATGAGCGCTTTATTGATGAAAACCTGAACAAATACAGCAACCTCACCACCGGTAAGGTCTACTCAAACGTGCTCAACAAGGAGCGCCGCGGCGAGTATCTCGGCAAGACGGTACAGGTGATCCCGCATATCACGGACGAGATCAAGCGCTTCATCTACAGCGTCGGCAAAAAGACCGACGCGGACGTCGTCATCACCGAGATCGGCGGCACGATCGGCGACATCGAGAGCCAGC
>CAMVDB010000081.1 GCA_947166135.1 uncultured Clostridia bacterium
GGTTTATTCAATAGTCATTGCGAAGCCCCTTTAGGGGCTGTGGCAATCTCAACCGCTTAAAAAGGGTAAATTGTCCGGTGGACACTTTAGTGCTTGTACCGGGGAAGTTTATATTGTAGGGGCTGAATTGATTCAGCCCGTTCTCCTGCGTCAGCGGACGGTCGATGACCGCCCCTACGGCAGATCGAACGACCTTGGAACGTTTTTCTTTACATAAAAAAACAACCACCCTACTGGGTGGAAGCCTTTATGTGTTGGCATCTTCCTATCTTCACACCCCGTCGCCAGGGCACTATTGTCGGCACTACAGGGCTTAACTTCCGTGTTCGGGATGGGAACGGGTGGACCCCCTGCGTCATCAACACCAACTTGTGTGTTCCTCAGTGGAACAGTTGTTATTATAGCACCGTCATCTCAAAAATGCAAGTATTTTTTTACTATTTTTTAACAAATTTTAAATTTTCGTTTTATTTCACAGTTTTATTTGACTATTGAGTCGCTTTTGATTACAATATATATGTTAGGCTTCTTTTCGGTCTGACCCTTCGCGAGGCGATCCGCTTCGCGACAAACAGAAACAAGAGGTGTTTATATGAAACGAATATTATCCCTGCTGCTCGCAGCCTGTCTGATGCTGTCATGCGCCGCGATCCTCGGCGGATGTAAGCCCGATCAGGCGACCAAGGACTTCCCCGTGACCTTCGGCGACGTCACCATCGAGCAGGAGCCTAAGGCGGTCGTCGTTCTCAGCGACAAGCTCGCCGATATTATGTCCTACATCGGCTATGACGTCAAGATGGTCGGCAGAAGCGAGGAATGTACACAGGAGTTCCTGCAGGTCGTACCCACCGTCGGTAAGGCGGCGGCTCCCGACGTCGCGGCGATCACCGCGGCAGGCGCCGACCTCATCATCGCCGACAATACCCTGCCCGAGGACGTCAGGCAGAATCTGACCGCGGCAGGCCTTAAGGTCATCGTCATGAATATCGCGCTGAATACCAACGAGCTCGGCGAGCTGTACGAGAACGTCGGCACCGTGCTGGGCGGCAAGGAGACCGGTAAGGCAAAGGGCGAGAAGGGCTTCGCGACGCTCTTCGAGACGCTCGACACCCTCAACACCGCCACCAAGAAGATCGTCAAGACCTCGGCGTACCTCTATCTCGACCAGAACGGTCAGCTCTGCACCTTTGTCAAGGACAGCCTGGAGCAGAAGTTCTTCAGCTACAACGGCGCTCCGAACGTGCTTGCCGACCAGAGCGAGCCCCTCGCGAACCTCGACTCTCTGCGCATCGAGTCTCCGTCGTTCATCTTCTGTGACAGCATCGACGTGATCAACGTGCTGCAGAATACCCCGAGTCTTGCGAACATCAAGGCGATCGCGGAGGGTCACACCCTCGTCATCCCCAGGGTCAACTTCGAGCGCCACGGCACGAGCGTAGAGCAGGCGGTCTTTGACATGCTCAGCTACATCGAGAAGGTGACAAAGACGACTCCCGATCAGGCGACGCCCGATCAGCCGACCGTCGCCCCGACGCAGGCGGCCTCTGTCGCCGCTACCGCGGCTCCTACCGAAGCCGCCGTGGCTGAGGCTGAGGAGGAATACGCCGACGAGGTTAACTACTACGCCGACGAAGAGGTCTATTATTGATAGCCAGACGCGGCAAGCTCAATCGATATAACGAAGGCTCCCTGAGATCAGGGAGCCTTTTCTGTTCTCTTATTTCTCCACGACGGTGACGGTACGGGTGGCGGTGGTCTTGCGGTGGAACTCGTCGGTGAAGCTGTAGGTCAGGTAGTAGGTGCCGGGCTTGTCGCGGAGCACCTCGCCCGCGACGACGACGCGGTCGGTGACGTCGTTGCCGAACATATCCGTCGCGCTGACGCCCTCCATCGGGTCGACCTGCGTACCGGTCGAGACCTCGACGTCCTCGGCGCAGGTCAGGGTCGGGACCTTATCCAGATAGGGATTGCCCTCGGTCTTATCGGTGGGATCCCACACGGCGTTCGCGGGGAGCTTCACGGTGCGGGGCTTGCCGAGGGGATCGGCGCTCGAATCCGCGTCGATCACGTGGACGGGCGTATAGAGCGGGCAGTTCTTCCATACCCAGTATACATCCGATACCATCATACGCACGCAGCCCTGAGAGGCGTTCTGACCGAGCTTATTGAACTCAGCCGCCTCGAGCGCGTCGTGGCGGTAGATCTCGTAAGGCACGCTGTGGAAGAGGTAAGCGCCCTCGAAGCCCGAGGTGAACATGCCGTACACGCCGCCGAAGAGCGGATGCCACGGCTCCTGGAAGTAGATGGAAAAGTCACCGGTAATGGTGATATCCGCGCCGCTCATGCCGCAGGAGGCGACCATCGCGCGCACGGGCACGGTATACTCGCCCTTCTCATCGTAGGTATAGACGGTGACGACGTTGGTGCGCCGGTTGACGGTGATGCTGTAGAGATTATCGGAGCCCTGCTCCATATTCTTGCGCAGGGTCTCGATATTCGCGATGTTCGCGGTGGTCAGCTCGTTGCGCGCGACGTCGACCGGTTCCTTGACGGTGAAGTCGCACTCCGCCTTAAAATTGCGCGCTGTCGCCGTCACGGTCGCCTTACCTTCCTTGAGCGCGTCGGCATGACCCGCCGCGTCCACACGGATGACGGAGTCGTCGGTGGAGGTGAAGGTCACCTCGCGGAGCCGGATCGCCTTAGGCAGGGTGAGGGTACAGGCGTCGTTGACGTTCAGGTCGACCTTCACGGGGATGCCGTCCTGCATCGTCATGTTGACGGGCTTCTCTTCCTTCTCGGGCTGAGGGGTGGTCACCTTATAGATGACGAACGCCGCGAGCACGATCAGGAGCAGTACCGCGATGACCGCGATAACGATTTTTCCTATTGGTTTTTCGGGTTTAGGTGGTTGAAAGCGGGCAGAGCCGCCGTATCTCATGATCTTGATCGGTTTCATGGCTCCATTATACACGGTTTACCGACATTTATCAAGTTACAGTTTTTTGCAGTGTAAAGATATTGAAAAAACACGCGCGTCATGCTACTATTATATATTATGAAAGATACGGTTTTTTGTCCCTACGCGAAGAAATGCAGCTCCTGTCAGCTGAACAACCTCAGCGACGGCGAACAGCTGCGATACAAAGAGAATATCTGCAAAAAGCACCTTTCTAAGCTCTGTCGGGTCGAGCCGATCGCACCCTCGCCGAAAACAACCGGCTATCGCAACAAGGCGCAGTTCGTCTACAAAACGGAGGGTAAGCGGATCGTAAGCGGCATCTACCGTTCCGCAAGCCGCAGCGTGATGGCGGCGGAGCGCTGCGCGCTGTGCTCCGACCGCGCCAATGAAACGGCAGCGGCGCTCGCGAAGCTCTTCCAAAGCTTCAAGCTCCGCCCCTACGACGCCCACACGGGCAGAGGCTGGCTCAGGAGCGTCGTCCTGCGCGAGGCGGAGGGTACCGGCGAGATGATGGCGGTCATCATCGGTACAGACCCGGTCCTTCCGGCGAAACGCACCTTCTCGACCGCTCTGCAAAAGGCGTGTCCGTGGCTCACCACCGCCGTTTACGCCGTCAACCGTGACAGAAGCAAGCTCTTCAACGGCAAGACAGCGGGCGTGCTGTTCGGAGAAGGGCATATTACCGACGTTCTGTGCGGAGAGCGCTTCCTCATCTCCCCTTCCTCCTTCTACCAGATCAATCATGCCCAGACCGAACAGCTGTACGGCAAGGCGATCGGGCTTGGCGGGCTGAGCGGGAACGAGACCGTGCTGGACGCCTACTGCGGGGTCGGGACCATCGGCATCGTCGCCTCGCGGCACGCGAAGGAGGTACTCGCCGTCGAGCTGAACCCTCAGGCGATCCGCGACGCCGCGCGCAACGCGAAGCTGAACGGTATTGAAAACATCCGTTTCACCGCCGCCGACAGCAAAGATTACGTGAAAGCGCTCGCCGAAGAGGGCGCGGCGATCGACGCCGCCTTCATCGACCCGCCCCGCGCGGGCTGTACCGCGTCGTTCCTGAACGCTTTGGCACGGCTGAGTCCGAAAAGGATCGTCTACGTCTCCTGCAATCCCGAGACCCAGGCGCGGGATATCCGAATACTCGGCAGGCTCGGCTACCGCGCCGAGGTCGCCTACCCCTTCGACATGTTCCCTCACACGAACCATGTGGAGACGGTCTGTTTGATGTCAAGAGTTAAAGAAAAATAGGCGCGAAAGCCCAGTACTGCGGCTTTCGGGGAATCTGGCAAATTTGGCATCGGGCAGTACGAACGCTTCTCGGTAACTTATCCAAGGGCAATCCGGCTCAAAAAGTGTGAGAG
>CAMVDB010000082.1 GCA_947166135.1 uncultured Clostridia bacterium
AGAGCAAGAAACATCACTTACCTGACCCTGTTTCAGCTCCTATCTCAAATTACTGCTTACATTTTTTTGAATTATTATTGCAAATACTAAAGCCATGTTTCAGCTTCCGCCGAAACATGGCTTTTTCTACAGACTGTGACGATACCGCAAGGTATCGTTTTTTCTTTGCACAACAAAAGGGGCAGTCGCATCCGGTACAGCGATAGCCCCTCAAAGTGTCACCCTACGCGTATCCGAGCGAAGGATTTTACAGTGCAATTTATCCGATTGTATTACGCCTGTCATATTTGATACTAAGTATTAGAATACACCGCGAAGCGACGGCGTCAGCGGGGCTGTTCCAGGCTCAGATAATACGCGGCTTTCGACGCATACATCGCCTTATCCGCTTTCTTTACGAGTTCTTCGACGGTATAGTCCCGATAATCCTTCGCGCGTACGCAGCCGGTCGCAACGCTCAGGGAGAATGCTGTCTTGTCCTTTGACCATTGTCGCGTTTCTTCATCCAGGCGCGTGAGTACGGCATGAGCCTGTTCCTCATCCATATTTGTCATGACGACGAATTCGTCGCCGCCGGTCCTGTAGCATCGACCCGCGTCGCCGACAGCCTTCTCTATACAGCGGGCGGCGCCGATGATCAGCTCATCTCCCGCGTCATGTCCGATATTATCGTTCGTCGTCTTTAATCCGTTGATATCGATTACAAAAACGGTGAAATTATCGGGCAGCGCCTGCATCTTACTGTATCTCTCGATATCATTCATATAGGCATAGCGGCTGTATACGCCGCTCAGCGCGTCCTTCATAAGCTGATTGCGTTGTTTTTGTATATGATCGTCCGCGTCCATCGTATAGAATTCCGTGTAATGAATGAACATCAACGCAACGCCGATCGTCAGCGCGATATAAGCCGTTCTGTATTCTCCGCCGAGCAGCTCCTGTATACCGATGCCGATGATGATCAGCAGAAAGACAGCGATCAGCGAAGTGCGGTTCTGCTTGCGATACGACAGGCTGAAGATCAGGAATTCAATGGCGGTCAGCGCGATGACAAGCAGATAGATCGCGATATAAACGCCGTACAGAGGGCCGTGTACGTATCGATGATGTTCGTCAATAATGATCATCCATTGATTAAAGCAGGCGATGACCTGAAAGACCGCGTTAAAAATGAGGACGATCATCAGTGTTTTGTGAAGGCGGTTGCGCAGCTTCATCTGCGCGACGACAGCGCCTCCCGCCACCGGTGTGAAGATATAATCGAAGCATTTCACCAGCGACAGCAGCCATACGGGGATATCCTCGTTGCCGCTTAATTGTACGCCGAGCCATTCCGCCAAGGCGGAGAAGGCGATGATCCCGTATGTAAGGTAAAACAGGTTTTTATCATTCTTGGGGATACGGCTGTTTTCATGTACAAGAATACACAGTACGATCAGCGCCATCCAGCACAGCGCGATCATGACCGAATAATAGCTCAACATACGGAAATCACCTCTTTCGTTTGTTCAGGATTCTGCTGATTAACTATCATTATTTCGTATTTCAGCCGTTTTTTCAAGAGGGTGTTCCAGATAGTCACTCTCTGTTTCTAAATAGCTTCTTGCGTTTATCGCAGAAATTATGTAAACTGTATATATACATAGTATGGGCAGTCAACAAGGAGCGAATCACGATGAGTATGCTTTTTGCAGAAACCTTGAAAAAAATCAGGACAGAAAAAGGAATCTCACAGCGTGAGTTGGCGGAGAGGATGTATGTCGTCCGTACCTCGGTCAATCGCTGGGAGAACGGGACCCGTCTGCCGGACGCCGCGATGATACTCCGGCTCGCCGAGGCGCTGGACGTCGATGTGAACGTTCTGCTTTCCGCCGCGGCTGAGAGCGACGATTCGCCCAACGTCATCATGGTAGACGATAACAGGATCGTTCTCACCGGAGGTCTGCCGATCCTGGAGGAAGTCATGCCGCATGCCGCGGTGACCGGCTTTACCAAGCCGGCGGACGCATTGGAATATGCAAGATCCAACCGCGTCGCGCTCGCGTTCCTCGATATCGAGATAGGGAGTATCAGCGGACTGGATATCTGCCGCGCGTTGCTTCAGATCAATCCCCGTACCAACGTGGTATTTCTGACAGCATATCCTTCTTATGCCTTTGACGCATGGGAGACCGGCGCGTGCGGCTTTATGCTCAAGCCGATCACTGCCGACAGTGTTCAAAAACAGCTTACGAAGCTGCGCTATCCGTTCGTGACGGGAGGGCTTTGCGTATGAGCAACTTCTTGAACAGTATCGACTACTGCGCGTACAGCGCGATGATCACGATGATGCTGATGGCGCTCGCTTATTCGATCGTCATGCCCGTGGTCGATAGGTGGTGCAAGCGCTTCTTCATCACCTTCTTTTCGCTTTTGTTGTTGTGTGCGTGCGCGGGCTTCATCGATCTGATCATCTTCGAGATCCCCGGCATCGCACAGACAGAGAACATCGTCCTCTTCTGGGAGACTCTGTTCTTGTCGACGTTGATGATCATGCCGACGATCCTCTTCCTGCATTACTGCGGTGAACCTCTCAAAGACAGCATCCTGTTCCGTACCGCGATCGCTCTGTGGGTCGTCTTTTTCATCATGCTGGTGATCTCGTGCTTCACCGATATTTTCTTTATCGTTACGCCCGATAGCCAGTATGTCCGTACCTCGTGGTATCCGTTGGGTATCCTTCCGCTGTCGATCATCATGATCCTCAACGTGATCGGGTTGATCATCAGGCGAAATAAGCTGTCAAAGCGGTATTTTGTCGCCTTTCTGATCTATCTGCTGCCGATGACGGTCATCGTTGCCGTCCTGATGTTCGTACCGATATATTTACATCTGTTCTTAGGCGTCGTTATCTGCGCGCTGTCAATGTACGCTATCATCGTGTCTGATCAGATCGTACAGCATTTTCGCCAGCAGCGTGAGATCGCCCACCAGCACGCCAGCGTCATGGTGCTGCAGATGCGCCCGCACTTCATCTATAACACGATGATGAGTATCTACTACCTCTGTAAACAGGACGCGGACAAAGCCCAGCAGGTCACGCTGGACTTCACCACCTATCTGCGCAAGAACTTCACCGCGATCGCCAGCGAGAATATGGTGGATTTCAAGGAGGAGCTCGAGCATACCCGCGCCTATCTCGCCGTGGAGCAGGCGCAGCATGAGGATATGCTGTATGTCGATTACGATACGCCGCATACCCGCTTCCGTATACCCCCTCTGACCCTGCAGCCCCTTGTGGAGAACGCTGTCAAGCACAGCCTCGACCCGAACGGCGATCCGCTGCATATCTACATCAGGACCCGCCTCATAGATAAAAACAGCGAGATCACCGTAGAGAACACCGGCGCCGACTTCAAGCCCTCCGACGACAGCGAGCCGCATACCGCGCTGACGAATATCAGTCAGCGTCTTGAAATGATGTGCGGCGGTAAAATGACGTTCTCGCCCCGTAACGGCGGCGGAACGATCGTAAAAGTGATACTTCCCCAAAAACGATAGGGATAATCTTTCTTTTCGAACAGCCGGCGGATCACGCAGAAGGATCCGTCGGTTGTTCGTTTTTCTGTATGGCGTTGAAGCCGCTGAACGGTCAGCACCGTAATAGAGAAGTTATACTAATCCTTAATTAAAACACTTTAACATTTATTGCGTTGCGTCGTCGCTCGCCGTTCTCGGTCGCCTTGGTATCCGGGCTCATTCCGCGACCTTCTCAGCCTTGTACTATTACATTTTCCTCTCCTTTGCAGTCAAAAAAGGGGTTGAGAAAATCCCAACCCCTTCCGGTGCGTTAACTGTATTCCCTGCATCCGCCGTTATCTCATCCGTCAAAAACCATGTCGGAGAAAGGCGAAGCGGGATGCGGTATCATACGGCTCAGCCGAAGTATCTCTTCAGAAGACCCTTGAAGCCCGCGCCGTG
>CAMVDB010000083.1 GCA_947166135.1 uncultured Clostridia bacterium
TCAAAGTCGATGATCGCCATGACGTCCTCGGGAGTGAGGGGCTCAAAGTAGAGCTTGTCGGCGGTGGTGTAGTCAGTGGAAACGGTCTCGGGGTTGTTATTGATGATGATCGCTTCATAACCCGCACGGCGGATCGTCTGTACCGCATGAACGGTGGAGTAGTCGAACTCAACACCCTGACCGATACGGATCGGACCCGCGCCGAGTACGATGATCTTTTTCTTATCAGTGAGGCGGGAAGCGTTCTCGCCCGTGTAGGACGAGTAGAGATAGGCAATATACTTACCGGTATGCAGGGTATCGACCATCTTGAAGATGGGGGTGATACCGTTCGCCTTGCGAGTATTGTAGATCTCGATCTCGGGGGTGTTCCAGAGAGCGGAGATATATTCATCGGAGAAGCCCATGATCTTCGCGGCTCTGAGGGTCTCGATATCGCCCTTGTTCGCCTTGAGGGTATTCTCCATATCAACGATCTTCTTGAAGGATTCGAGGAACAGCTCGGTGATCATGGTGACCTCGTGGAGCTTCTCGATCGAGGCGCCGCGGCGGAGCAGTTCAAAGACGGCATAGACGTTATCGTCCTTGAACTCGCTGAGATAATCGAACAGCTCGTCGTCGGAGTAGTCGTCGAACTTGGACAGATAGAAGTGGCACACGCCGGTCTCGAGGGAGCGAACGGACTTGAGGCAGCATTCCTCGAGGGTGGAGCCGATGCCCATGACCTCACCGGTCGCCTTCATCTGGGTACCGAGGGTGTTGGGCGCGTCGGCGAATTTATCGAAGGGGAAGCGCGGGAACTTCGCGACGATGTAGTCGAGCGAGGGCTCGATCGCCGCTGTACCGCCCGCTACCGGGATCTCCTCCAGCGCCATGCCCATCGCGATCTTCGCGGTGACGCGGGCGATCGGATAGCCCGAAGCCTTGGATGCGAGCGCCGAGGAGCGGGAAACGCGGGGGTTGACCTCAATCAGGTAATACTCGGAAGAGGTCGGATTCAGCGCGAACTGGACGTTGCAGCCACCCTCGATCTTCAGCTCACGGATGATCTTGATCGCGCTGTCGTTGAGCATCTTCAGGTCTTTATCGTTCAGCGAAAGGATCGGCGCGACAACGATGCTGTCGCCGGTATGGACGCCGACGGGATCGACGTTCTCCATGCCGCAGATGGTGATCGCGGTATCGTTAGAGTCGCGCATGACCTCGAACTCGATCTCCTTGTAGCCCTTGACGGACTTCTCGATCAGCACCTGATGCACGGGGCTGAGCTTGAAGGCGTTCATGCCGATTTCAATGAGCTCCGCTTCATTATTAGCGAAGCCGCCGCCGGTACCGCCGAGGGTGAACGCGGGACGGAGCACGACCGGATAACCGATCTCGGATGCCGCTTTCTTCGCTTCTTCCAAGTCGTATGTAATCTGTGACGGGATGACAGGCTCGCCGATAGACTCGCACATCTCCTTGAACAGCTCTCTGTCCTCGGCGCGCTCGATACTCTCGGACGAGGTGCCTAAGAGCTGTACGCCGCATTCTTTCAAAATACCCTTACGCTCGAGCTGCATCGCGAGGTTCAGACCCGTCTGACCGCCGATACCCGGCACGATCGCGTCGGGACGCTCATATCGGAGGATCTTCGCGATATACTCCAGTGTCAGCGGTTCCATGTAGACTTTATCCGCGATCTGCGTATCGGTCATGATGGTCGCGGGGTTACTGTTACACAGGATGACCTCATAGCCCTCTTCCTTGAGCGCCAAGCACGCCTGTGTGCCCGCGTAGTCGAACTCGGCAGCCTGACCGATGACGATCGGACCCGAGCCGATGATAAGTACCTTTTTCACGTCTGTTCTTTTTGCCATTTTTCATACCTCCCAAATTGACGGCTTCGCCGCCGGTGAATGGTGAACGATGAACAGTGAACGGTATCGGGAGGGCTGCACCCTCACCTGTTCCCGTATCTCACTCTTCAACGCTCCGATTCTATTTTAATCTTTTCATAAAAACCTATTTAGATACAGAGTTCGCTGCATACACCGCCTTGCCATCCTTGACGGTCAAGAGGCATACGCCGCTGAGCTCCCAGCCCTCGAAGGGCGTCGCCTTACCCATCGAGAGGAAGTCCTTCGGGTCGATGGTAAAGCTTCTGTCCAGATCCCAGACGGTATAGTCGTTCGGATTCAGCGGGATATTGAAGCGCTTTCGCGCGTTGAACACCAAGAGCTCCATGAGCCTTTCCATGGTGATGAAGCCGGTCTTGACGAGCTTCGTATACAGCACGGGGAACGCCGTCTCGATACCGACGATACCGAAGGCGGATTTCTCCAGCCCTCGCGCCTTTTCCTCGGCGCTGTGGGGCGCGTGATCGGTGGCGATCATGTCGATCGTGCCGTCCGCGATACCCTCAAGGAGCGCCTCACGGTCAGCCTTGTCGCGAAGCGGCGGATTCATCTTGAAACGTCCGTCCTCCATCAAATCGCTGTCGTCCATGACAAGGTAATGCGGCCCCGTCTCGCAGGTGATGTTCACGCCCTCCGCCTTCGCCTGACGGATCAGCGCGACGCTCTCCTTAGTGGAGATGTGGCAGACATGGTAACCGCAGCCGGTCTCTCGGCACAGCTCGATATCCCTCTTGATGGGACCCCACTCGCTCTCGGAGCAGATCCCGCGGTGACCGTGCGCCTTTGCGTAGCCGCCTTCGTGGATATAGCCGCCGTGAAGCAGGCTGTTGTCCTCACAGTGGGCAGCGATCAGCTTGCCGAGTGATTTTGCCCGCTGCATCGCCTCGCGCATCATGCTCTCGCTCTGCACACCACGGCCGTCATCGGAGAACGCGACGACGTCAGCCGCCATACCCTCCAGATCGGCGAGCGCCTCTCCCCTCTCGCCTACGGTGATCGCGCCGTAGGGCAGCACGTCGATCACCGCGTCGCGGTCGATAATATCGAGCTGCTGTCTGAGGTTCTCCACGCTGTCGGGGACGGGATTCAGGTTCGGCATGGCGCAAACGGCAGTATATCCGCCGCGCGCCGCAGCCGCCGATCCGGTCGCGATTTTTTCTTTATAAGAAAATCCCGGCTCGCGAAAATGCACATGCACATCACAAAAGCCGGGAAAGGCAACAAGATTATCAGAGCGCTGCGAAAGGACATCGGGACAGAAAAGGGCGCTGTCTACCGAGGGTAAAAAGTCGAACATTCTCTTGATTTCCACAATCTGAGTTTTAATACCGCCCATGGTCATGCTCCTTTCGACAGGTCGTTACGTACCGGGCTGAACCCGCAGCAAACGACCGATTATTAAAGAAAAAGCCTCACACTCGGCGAGGCTGATAACACAAATACCCGGGCATCCCTGCCCGTATCCCAATCTTGTCGATATCACAGTATCGCCTTAAAGATTTATTGACTGTATTTTACCACAGGCGGGGGGTTCTGTCAAATAGGTTTATTCTGCAAATCGTGCATAATTTCTGGTCATTTTGACCAAAACCGAGCGGTATAATTCTCGCATGAAATAATGGCGCGATACAGACCGATCATCGACCGGCGAAAGCTCCGCATTATCGTCATATAGATGAAAATGCATGTGTCGTGATCGTTTCGACAGCGCTTGAGCCGTGTCCTGCGGTCGTATGATGATGCCAAACGCAGCTCAAAGCAACTATTACATTGATTTCCCCCGCTCGAACCCTCTTATTTGCGGGCGAAATTCGTGTTGACAAACCTCCTTGGACTTGCTATAATAATTAGGTTAATTACACAGGGGCCACTAGCTCAGTTGGTTAGAGCAACCGGCTCATAACCGGTCGGTCCGGGGTTCGAGTC
>CAMVDB010000084.1 GCA_947166135.1 uncultured Clostridia bacterium
CAGGGACTCGAACCCCCGAAATTAATTATGTTTTGTAATCAATAGTATTAATCATAATAGTCAACTGCGAACTTCTGGATCATAAGAGCATCAAGTACGTCGACTATGCCGTCGTCGTTTACATCGGCGATGTACAGCTGCTCATCGTCAAGCTGAACCTTGTCAACTGTGTACTTCTGGATCTCAAGAGCGTCGATTACGTCAACATTTCCGTCGCGGTTAACGTCGCCGAGGAGCACCTCTTGGTAATCGGGCGTATAGATACCGCTGTCGGCGGAAATGCCGTAGAGGAGGAAGGCGCGCTCATAGCGGTCGCTGTCCTCGATGAGATACCAAAGACCGTCCCGGGTCTCCACCGCCGACTGTGTGGTGAGGTTAGTGTCGACCGTGTCGTCAAGGTTGCAGTAGAAGGGTTCGAGCTCTCCCGTTGCGGCACGGAAGAGGAAAGTGTTGCCGCCGCCGATCGAGGAGGTGTTGAAGAACACCAAGCCTTCCTTCACTGCGCAGCAGGTGCCGTTCAAGCGCGAGATGTGTCCCGTCTCGTTGTTATTGGCGTCGTAAAAATAGGGGAAATCGCCGAGCCTGCGCCAGCCGTCGCCGCGGGTGAAACAGAAAATCTCCGTGGACAGATCGTACAGGAGCTGGTTGTCGTCATCCATGCCGAGTGCCACACCGCATGCGGCGTAAAGCCTGCCGTTCCGCACGCGCAGCATCAGCTCGGCTTTGACGGCGGGCAAAGCCGCCTCGCGCGTCCATTCATCGTCGGCGACATCATAGCGGTACATCAGGGGAATAAGGGAGCGATTGTTCTCGTCATCATAGACAAACTTGTTGCCGAGGCAGTAGATGCTGCCGTCCATCCCCGCAAAGCTCAAATTGTAGAATTCCCTTATGCCGAACGCTTCCTCAAAGGTCGGCATGGGTCGGAATTCCCAGTGCGGAGACTTGGCGGTGTAGTGGATGGAGGCAAGGAAGAAATACTCCTCGTATTCTCCTTCGGAATGCGACATATATCTCGCGGACACGAATTGATAGAGGCGGTTGCCGGTGTCAATGACGTTGTCGGTATACTTCAGATCGATCTGGAAATCATGGCGCAGCTCATATTCGTTATACCCCTGTGCCCGGAAGTGATCCAGCAGTGTTTCCGACAAATCCGTATCTGCTATGGGGCAGAATTTATCGCCGTCATACCGCTGCAACTTGCCTGTCTTGCTGTCGACGGTGTAAAGGTCCCTGCCGCTTTCATCGGTCAGCAGCGTGTTGTTAGGCAGCAGATAATATTGATTATCGATGGTGTTGGGGTCGCCGTCCTTGCGGATGAGCGGGAGGGCTCTTTGTCCCTTGACCAAATAATCGCAGATCTTGGCTTGAACGCCCGTGGCGTCCGAAAGCAAAAATTCGGTGTAGGTATTGAACAGCGGCTTGGCGTTCTGGATGACGATGGTCTTGCCGTCGTCAGAAGCGCTCGCGGTCATGCCGTTGGCGGGCAGCGCGATGACTTCGCTGCCGTCGCGGTATCGATCCCGGTAGCTGAGGGTATAGTCGCCGTTGAGGTTCGCGCCGTGGAGCACCAGCGCGTTTTTTTCCAAATCGCACTGCACGCTGACAAAGGAGGGCGCGATCGCCTCGCACAGGCTCAGGTCGATGTAGCCGCCCGAGACGCAAAAGTCCTTCAGCTCGTCGGTTTTCCGGATGCAGGACATCAGCTTGGCACGGGTCTGCATGGCGTAGTCCGCGCCCGACTGTCCCTCCTGACGGGGATACAGCGAGGCGAGCACGGCGTAGGCGCCCGCCGCGGCGGGGGTCGCCATGGAGGTGCCCGACATCACCTCGTAGGAATCGTCGACGTCTATTTCGGCGTTGGGCTTGGAAACGCCGATGGAGTCGATATAAAAAATGACGTCTCCGCTTCCGGACGGACTGATGAACAGACCGATGCCGCATGTCCGGTCACCGAGCTCCTCGGCGCTCGTCAGACAGTGGCTCACACACTTTGCCTTGGACATATGTACACTGATGCCCTTGTCGCAGCTCCGGTTGATGTAGCCCGAGGCGCCGCCGCGGTAGATCTGGCAGCTGCCGTCCGCTTCCTCGATGATCTCGCCGCCCGAGAAGGTGGCGTCCGGATCGCCGTCGCGGTAGCCGCGCGTGACGTAAAGGGAGAAATCGGTGTTTTCGCTGCCGGTAGTTTCGGAGTTCTTATCATAGGGGAAGTAAAAGGCGTACCGTTCATTCGGCTTGGCATTGCGGATGTGCAGCTTCAGCGAGCCGGGTCGTTCGGCTTTGGTGAAAAGCTCGTTTTGGCAGATGGAGAGTTCGCAGGTGGTCTCGGGCTGGCTCGGGTCGGATTCACCGTAACGCATGACGCGGAACACCGACGCGCCGAACGGCTTCACCTCTTCGCCGCAGCCCGTCAGAGAGGGCGTGACCCTGCCGTCGCTGATAACGGCGTTTTGGTCAAAAAGACCGTAGTATTCGGTCGTCTCATTGCGCTTATCTTCATCGTAGATATTCGGGAAGAAGCAGGGGTAGCCGACGGACGAGAGCACGTTGGCGCCAGGCGCGAACACATCGACGCTGCTTCTGCCGACGTTGCTGAAGCCCGCCAAGCTGCCGTCGAGCTGCGCTGCGCCGACGGTGACCAGATAGGGCGAGCTGCTGCCCGCGGGAGCCCACTGCAAATGGTCGAGATCGCGGTGATCGTTGCCCGAGGCGGCAAAGGAGATGACGCCTTCCTCGCCCAGACGGTTGATGACCGCGTCATAGATGTCGCTTTTGCCGGGCGAGCCCCAGGAATTGCTGGTGGCGACGATGTTGACGCCGCGCTGCTTCGCCTTCAGCGCGTAGTTGAATGCGCCCAGCTCGCGGTAAGAATTCATATCGTTGGATTCGGCGTCAGCCGAGGCGGTGGCAAGCATCATGATCTTCACGTTCGCCTTGGAGGCGATGCCGGCAATGCCCACCTCGTTGTTCGCCTGCGCGGCGATCACGCCGGCGCAGTGGGTGCCGTGACCGACGGTATCGGTGACGTCCTCGCTGTTGTCGGCAAAGTTAAAGCCGTGCTCACCCTGAAGCCCGATGTCGCCGGGATTCGTCCACAGCACCTCCGAAAGGTCTTCGTGGTAGGGGTCGACGCCCGAGTCGATGAGGGCGATAACGGCTTCATCCTCGTCGCCGCTGAGCTTGTTCCAGGCGTATCCCGCATTGATGGAAAGATACTCCACCTGTTGTCTGCCCCTGTTGCTGACGTTGTCGCCCGCCGTGTTGGCGTCGAGCGGAGTGTTGGTTTGGTAGTTGTAACAGTTCAGCGCGTCGTTCAGGGAATACTCGTAGCTTTTCGGCTCGGTCAGATAGTTGGGCTCCGCCGCGTACACATCCGGGTCGGCGGACAGTTTTTCGATCATTTCCTGCGTGTCGTAGACCGTTGAAGAGACCTTCGCGACGGTCAGATCGTCGTCAAAGGGGATGGAGTCCATCAGGGTGAAGTCATCGCCGAGGCTCCGCTTGAGGATGTCGACCTCGGACTGCGCGTCGTTTGCCGCTTCGCCGGTCTCGCCCGTCGCGGCAAGCCCTTCGGCAAAATCGTCGTCCACCCTGTCCAGAGAACGCGCGGCATTTAATGAGTTGTTTTTGTCTTTCACGGCACTGCCGCGAAACATCACCGTCACCTCGCCGGGGACGTAGGCGCCCTCCTCCAAGGTCACGGCGGCGGGCTCTTCGGTGGTGGTCTCTGCCATCGCCGTCGGGCAGGAAACGCCGACGAGCAGCAGGCTCAGCACCAGCGAAAGACTGTTTGCCAATCTTTTTTTCAT
>CAMVDB010000085.1 GCA_947166135.1 uncultured Clostridia bacterium
TAGATCGTGACCTTCGCTGTCTGAGGAGCCTCGGTCGGCTTCTCGGTTACAGGAGTGGTGGTCGGCTTTTCGGTAGGCTTTTCGGTAGGCTTCTCGGTGGGTTTCTCGGTAGGCTTTTCGGTGGGTTTCTCGGTAGGCTTTTCAGTGGGTTTCTGAGTAGGCTTCTCGGTTACGGGAGCTGTAGTGGGCTTCTCGGTCACGGGAGCGGTGGTCGGGATGACGACCGGCTCGTCGAAGGAACCGTAGAAGTACAGATCTCTCTCGAAGTTATGATCGTTCTCGACGATCTCGCCTCTTCTGACGATGACGGTAACGTCTTCGTCGGCGAGCGCCAAGGTGGTCAGGTTGTTTCTGATCTCCGCGTCGCCGCCTGCCTTAACCTTGTAATCAATGACAAGAACCATGCTGTCGTCGCTGTCGAACTCAAATGCACCTTCGCCGATATCCGGGACAGATGCGTTGTAGTATACGTGACCGGACTCCATACCGTTCCCGACGCAGGTTCTGCCCATGACGGGGAATACCTTGTCGGGGTTGGTGAACGCGCCGTAGGGGGTCTTCCACGGATCGGTCATCTCGAGGATGGAATCGGTATAGTCCTGCTGACCCTTGATCGAACTGATATAGCCGGAGTACGGCAGATCGATGCGGGAGGTGTTCAGCATGGTGTAAACCGTGAAGGTATCGCCGACGTTGAACTCTCTGACCTCGTCAACCTCGCCGTCAAAGCCGTAGATCGTGACCTTCGCTGTCTGAGGAGCCTCGGTCGGCTTCTCGGTTACGGGAGCGGTGGTCGGCTTCTCAGTCGGCTTCTCGGTGGGCTTCTCGGTAGGCTTTTCAGTGGGTTTCTGAGTAGGCTTTTCGGTCACGGGAGCCGTAGTGGGCTTCTCGGTCGGAGCCGGAACAGGCTTATCGAACGAAGCGATCACGGCTACGTTCTCACCGGGAGCAATCGTGCTCTTGTTGATAATACGGGTGATAGCGTCATCGGCAGCGGCCAGCGTCAGAACGGTGTTGCGGATCTCGGCGTTGCCTGCCTTTTTGACGGAATAGGTGAACTGGGACAGGATACTGCTGTCGCTGTTGAACAGATACGGATCCGCACCGGAGTTCGCCGCGTTATAGCGCTGGATCGCGCCCATCTGTCTTGCGACGGTGTCAGCCCCGGTGATCGGGAACATACCGGCGGGGTTGGTGAACAGGTTGTACTGACCGACAGGATCAACAGACTTCAGGATGGAGCTGGTGAAGGTCTGGGCCGCGTTGACAGCCGCGATCTTACCCTGTGCGGTGGTATCGAGCGCGTTCAGCGTCGTATAAACGGTGAAGGTATCACCGACGTTGAACTCGCGGGTCTCGGACTGACCGTTCAGACCGTAGATGGTGATCTTAGCCTTCTGAGCCTCGGTCGGCTTCTCAGTCACGGGAGCTGTCGTGGGCTTCTCGGTCACGGGAGCGGCGGTCGGCTTCTCTGTCACGGGAGCGGTGGTCGGCTTCTCGGTCGGCGGAGTTGTCGGAGGCTCGGTGGGCTCTTCGGGCATCTCGATCGGCTCGCCGATGCCTCTGCCCTGACCTTTGGGGTCTCCTGCCAGCCAAAGCTGGATATACAGTGCGTCTACGACGTCGATCCTTTCATTGTGGTAGGTGTTAGCCACTCTGAAATCGACGTCTTTTTCTGTAAGATCGTCATACCAGATAAACTTACTCCTGTTAAAATGAGCAAGCGAACACTGCAGACGAGTGACGTCAACGATATCGACCTTTCCGCTGCGGTCAATATCGCCGAGCAGCGGAACGTCGCTCGACGGATCGGCTGCGCTTGCGGGCACGGCAAGGATAGTGAACATCGCTACCAACATCGTGAACACAAGCAACAAGCTGACCGCTCGTTTAGATTGTTTCATGTTAATCTCCTCCTATCGGTTTTTCATAATGCACATTTCTAGAAAAAAGTACACTATCGCTATCATATTAATTATATTACAACTGCGTAACCTTTTCAACAAAAACCACGAGGTTTGTCCCTGTTGAAAGTATAGAAAAAACGACCCTGTTTTTGGAAGAATTGCACAAGTGATCAAGATGGAAAAATGAAAAAATGAGCCCTCCGGGCGGAAGGCTCATTCAATCGGTTATTCTATTAATCTTCGATCGGCGCTACGGGAGCGGTGGGGATGTAATTCTCCTCCAGCTCGATGTTGTTGTAGCGGGACATACCGGTACCGGCAGGAACCAGCTTACCGATCAGGACGTTCTCCTTCAGACCGACCAGCGGATCGACCTTACCCTTGATCGCGGCGTCGGTAAGGACGCGGGTGGTTTCCTGGAAGGACGCGGCGGACAGGAAGGAATCGGTCGCGAGAGAAGCCTTGGTGATACCCAGCAGGAGCTGCGTCCAGGTAGCCTCCTTGAGGCCTTCCTCACCGTTCGCGATGCGTTCCTTGATCAGCTTGTTCGCATAGAGCACGTCGTTGCGGTTGTACATCTGACCGGGCATAAAGTCGGTCGAGCCGGGATCATCTACGCGCACCTTCTTGAGCATCTGGCGCACGATGACCTCGATATGCTTATCGTTGATATCAACACCCTGCAAGCGGTAGGTGCTCTGTACCTCGCTGATGAGGTAGTCCTGAACAGCCTTGGCGCCCATGATCTCAAGGATGTCATGCGGGTTGACGGAACCGTCGGTGATCTTGTCACCCTTACGGATATGCTGACCTTCCTCTACCGCGACGCGGAAGCCGAAGGGGATCAGATAGCTCTTCTCCTCGGCGGTCTCGGTATTGTAGACAACAGCATGGCGGGTGTTCTTGATCTCCTCGAAGCGGACGTCGCCGTCGATCTCGGAGATGATCGCGAGGTTCTTCGGCTTACGGGTCTCGAAGAGCTCCTCAACACGCGGAAGACCCTGGGTAATATCCTCAGCGGACGCGACACCGCCCGTATGGAAGGTACGCATCGTCAGCTGGGTACCGGGCTCACCGATGGACTGGGCGGCGATGATACCGACCGCCTCACCGACGGTGACGGGGTAACCGTTCGCGAGGTTCGAGCCGTAGCACTTACGGCATACGCCGTGCTTGGAGCGGCAGGCGAGGATGGAGCGGATCTCGACGCTCTCGACGCCGGAGTTGCATATAATATCCGCCTCACGGTCGCCCATCAGGGTATCCTTGGAGACCAGCACGTTGCCGTTCTCGTCGCAGAAGTCGCGGACGAGGTAACGGCCGAGCAGACGCTCGTGCATCTCCTCGATGACCTGCTTGCCCGCCTTGATATCAAAGACCTCGAGACCTTCGTTGGCGTGGCAGTCGTCCTCACGGATGATGACCTCCTGCGATACATCGACCAGACGGCGGGTCAGGTAACCCGAGTCGGCGGTACGCAGCGCGGTATCAGCCAAGCCCTTACGCGCACCACGGGAGGAGATGAAGTACTCCAAGATGTTCAGACCTTCACGATAGTTCGCACGGATCGGGATCTCGATGGTCTTACCGGAGGTGTTCGCGATCAATCCGCGCATACCGGCGAGCTGACGGATCTGGCTCATGGAGCCTCGGGCGCCGGAA
>CAMVDB010000086.1 GCA_947166135.1 uncultured Clostridia bacterium
CCATGATCTCTGAGGTCGCGATACCTGTGCGCTCAGAGATACGCTCGATCGCTTCCTTCGGCAGATAGCCGTAGATGTCCTGCGTATGCTGTAAGATGGTGATAAGACTGCCCTTGACGGAGGCGTATTCATCGAGTACGCTGTCGAGCAGTGATAAGTCAATTGTTTTATTATCCATGGATTTCCCTCCATTTCGTTCATTTCTTTTCATTGTACCGCAAACCGCCGTTCATTTCAATATTTATCGAGAATTACCAAAAAGTTAGCCGATTCTAACTTTCTGGTAATTTCCGATAACGAATATTTTGTATAAAAACATCAAATTCAATAAGAAACGAGGACAAATACTATTGCAATTAGTACAAAACGGTGATAGAATAATACTGTATAAATCTATCATTTTATTACATTGGAGGGATTATTATGTATTTGATCGCGAACGGCAGGCTCTTCACCCGCGACCCGAATCGTCCGTATATCGCGGACGGCGGCGTCGTTACCGAGGGGGATAAGATCGTCGCCGTCGGCACAGCCGCAGAGCTGAGAGAAAAATACCCGCAGGCGGAGCTGATCGACGCGCACGGACAGCTGATCATGCCCGCGTTCATCAATACCCACACGCACATCTACTCGGGACTCGCGCGCGGACTGTCGATCAACGGCTATAATCCCACCAACTTCTACGAGATCCTCGACGGCATGTGGTGGAAGCTGGACCGCGAGCTGACCTTGGAGGACACGAGAGCCAGCGCCTACGCGACCTACCTCGAGTGCATCCGCAACGGCGTGACGACGGTATTCGATCATCACGCGAGCTACAAGGAGATCCCCGGTTCGTTGTTCGCCATCGCTGACTGTGCCCGCGAGATGGGCGTTCGCTCGTGCTTATGCTATGAGGTTTCCGACCGTGACGGGGAGGAGAAGTGCGATCAGGCGATCAGGGAGAACGCCGACTTCATCTCCTACTGCAAGGAGCAAAACGACCCGATGCTCGCGGCGATGTTCGGCATGCACGCGCTGTTTACCATCTCCGACAAGACCTTCGAAAAATGCGTCAAAGCCAACGACGGCAGAACCGGCTACCACATCCATATCTGTGAGGGACTTAACGACGTTGAGGACAGCCGCGACAACTATCATATGCTCCCCGTCGAGCGACTTGAGAAATGGGGCATCTTAGGTGAGAAAACCATCCTCGGTCACTGCATCCACCTGACTGATCCGGAGCTCGATAAGATCGCCTTAACGAACACGATGGTCGTCAACAATCCCGAGAGCAACATGGGCAACGCCGTAGGGTGTTCACCCGTACTGAAAATATTTGAGAAAGGTATCCTGATCGGTTTGGGTACCGACGCTTATACCCACGACATGCTCGAGAGCCTAAAGGTCGCCTTGACCATCCAGCGCCATAACGCCGGTATGCCGAACGTCGGCTGGAACGAGGTCACGACCATGCTCTTTAAGAATAACGCGAGGATGGCGGCAAAATACTTCGACACACCGCTCGGCGTGATTCGCGAGGGGGCGGCGGCGGACATCATCGTGATGGATTATCTGCCCTTTACCCCGCTCTCCGGCGACAATCTCGACGGTCATATGATCTTCGGTATGAACGGCAGACAGTGCCGCACCACGATGGCGAACGGCAGACTGCTCTACCGCGACAGACAGTTCGTCGATATCGACGAAGAAGCGCTCAGCGCCCGTATATACAAGACAGCTGAAAAGCTGTGGGGCAGAGTGAATGGATAGCTCAAGGCTCAAGGCTCGAAACCGAAAGACCAAATACTTAAGAAGATTTCAACCTATAATAAACAGCATGATGAGGTATGGTCATGAGTGAAAAAATGGTACCGCTGAGCATCAACGAACTGCTCGGCAGAATGACGACAGAATATAAAAGAGATCAAATCGCCTTCGGTATCCACGAGGGCTTCAAGCTCTCCCGCTACGAGGAATGGATCGAGCGGCATAAGGATTCGCTGGGCGCTCAGGTGATCGCGGGCGGCAACAAGAAGTATCTCCCGATCTTCGGCGAAAAGCTGGAGGTGCCCTTAGGCCCCGCGGCGGGTCCGCACACCCAGATGGCGCAGAATATCATCAGCGCCTACATCGGCGGCGCGAGGTTCTTTGAGCTCAAGACCGTACAGGTCATGGACGGTGAGGATCTCGCGAAATGTATCGCCCGTCCGTGTATCAAGGCGGACGACGAGGGCTACAACTGCGAGTGGTCGACCGAGCTGACCGTCGAGCAGGCGTACGAAGAATACGTCAAGGCATGGTGCGTGCTCAAGGTGATCTCCGTCGCGTTCGGACTGGGCGATCCCGACGGCTTTGTGTTCAACATGAGCGTTGGTTACGACCTCGAGGGCATACGCTCCGAGAAGATCGACCGCTTCATCGAGGGTTTGAAGGACGCTTCCGACCGTCCGATCTTTACCGAAGTTAAAAATTCTTTAAAAGAATATTATCCCGAATATACCGAGTTGATCGACGGCATCTCGCCGCACATCTGCCGCAGCGTGACCCTCTCGACCCTCCACGGCTGTCCGCCCGACGAGATCGAACGGATCGCGACCTATCTCTTGACCGAAAAGGGGCTGAACACCTTCGTCAAGTGCAACCCTACCATCCTCGGCTACGCCGACGCGCGGGCGATGCTCGACAAGGCGGGCTTTGACTATGTCGCCTTCGACGATCATCACTTTATTGAGGATCTGCAATACATAGACGCGGTGCAGATGTTCCGTCGGCTGATGGCGCTCGCGAAATGCAAGGGGCTGGAGTTCGGCGTGAAGCTCAGCAACACCTTCCCCGTGGATGTGAAGCAGGGCGAGCTGCCGAGTGAGGAGATGTACATGAGCGGCAGAGCGCTGTTCCACCTCACGATCGAGATGGCACGCAGATTCTCGGCGGAATTCGACGGTAAGCTGCGTATCTCCTACTCCGGCGGTGCGTCCGTATCGGTCGTACGCTATCTGTTCGAAGCGGGCATCTGGCCGATCACCGTCGCGACGACCCTCCTGAAGCCCGGCGGCTACAGCCGTCTGGCGCCGATGGCGTACATTCTGCGAAACTGCAAGTTCGAGCCCTTTAACGGTACGGATACCGAGAAGATCGCCGCGCTGGGCAGACGCGCGATGCAGCATCCGAACTTCCGTAAGCCTTTAAAGCCCCGCCTGAACCTCAAGGACGATCAGACGGTACCGCTCTTCGACTGCTACCGCGCGCCGTGTCAGGGAGGCTGTCCGATCGGTCAGGATATCCCCGAGTATGTCCGCCTGGTCGATCGGGAGAAGCACCTCGAAGCCCTGCGCGTTATCACGCAGAAGAACCCGATGCCCTTTACGACGGGACTGATCTGCTCCCACCGCTGTATGGGCCGCTGTGTGCACCATCTGTATAACTACCTTCCCATTGATATCCGAGGGATCAAGTATATCGCCGCCTGTGAAGGCTACGATGACCTGATGAAAGAGATCGAAAAGCCCGCCTCTGTCGGTAGAAAGGTCGCCGTCATCGGCGCAGGCGCGGCGGGACTCTCCGCGGCGTATTTCC
>CAMVDB010000087.1 GCA_947166135.1 uncultured Clostridia bacterium
TTGATCTGATCTCTCTGATCGCGCCTACCTCCGAGAATCGTATCGCGATGATCGCCGAAGAAGCAGAGGGCTTCATCTATGTTGTGTCCAGCTTAGGCGTGACGGGTATGCGCAGTGAGATCAAAACCGATCTCGCGTCCATTATTAAGGTCATCCGGGAGAATACGGATGTTCCCTGCGCGATCGGGTTCGGCATTTCTACACCTGAACAAGCGAAGAAGATGGCGGATCTCTCCGACGGCGCGATCGTCGGCTCCGCGATCGTCAAGCTGCTCGAAAAGCACGGCAAAAACGCGTCCGAATACGTAGGAGCATATGTGAAATCCATGAAGGACGCGATCAGATAACGAACGTATTTTTATGTGCTGCGAGATAAAGATGAAATATTAGTCGAATATATCAGCGTCGGGCAAAGATGGTACAAACCACCTTTGCCCGACGCTTTTTATTATTTATCACTTCACTGTTTACACCGGATTTACTCTGACGCGCGCGTCAGGAGTCGATCGTCGAGATCGTCAGCGTGGTTTCCTCGAGTACATCAAGCAGAACGCGGACGGTATCGAGCGAGGTGAAGATGGTCACGCCGTTCTCGACCGCCGTCTGGCGGATGGCGGTACCGTCCTCATAATGGACGCCTGACATGATGGCACGCGTGTTGATGACATAGCTGACGTAGCCCGCGCGGATCGCGTCGAGGATCTCGGTGCTGCCCTCGCTGATCTTGCCCAGCTTGCGGGTCTTGATACCGTTCTCGCGC
The DNA here is from genome assembly GCA_947166135.1 of uncultured Clostridia bacterium. Classification (GTDB taxonomy): domain Bacteria; phylum Bacillota; class Clostridia; order Oscillospirales; family Acutalibacteraceae; genus Ruminococcoides. Next base: position 761 of record CAMVDB010000087.1, read on the forward strand.
ATGACCTTTGCGGTCAGGTCGGTCGCCTCGATGTTGAAGCCGAGGTTGTAGAAGCGGCGTACCAGCGGAACAGCCTCTTCCTTATCCTCGTCGGCGAGGGTCACGATGACGGTGCCGTAGTTCTGCACCTTGGTGCCTGCCGCGACGAGCGCCTTGTACATCGCTCTCGACAGCTTTTTATCATAACCGATGGCTTCACCGGTAGACTTCATTTCGGGAGAGAGATAAGCGTCCAGACCCTTGATCTTCTGGAAGGAGAATACCGGGACTTTGACATAGTAACGCTTCTTCTCTTCGGGATAAAGCTGGAAAATGCCCTGCTCCTTGAGCGACTTGCCGAGGATGACCTCGGTCGCGATATCCGCGAGGCTGTAACCTGTGGATTTAGATAGGAACGGAACGGTTCTCGATGATCTCGGGTTGACCTCGATGATATAAACGTCATCGTTTTCATCAACGATGAACTGGATATTGTACAGACCGATGATGCCGATAGCTTTACCGAGCTTCTTAGCATACTGGAGGATGATACCCTTGACTTTATCACTGATTGAGAAGGACGGATAAACGGAGATGGAGTCGCCGGAGTGAACGCCGGTACGCTCGACCAGCTCCATGATACCGGGGACGAATACGTCAACGCCGTCGCAGATGGCGTCGACCTCGACCTCTTTACCCATGATGTATTTATCGACCAAAACAGGCTTGTCCTCATCTATTTCAACAGCGGTTTTCAGATAGTGGCGCAGATCTTCCTCTTTGCTGACGATCTGCATGGCGCGGCCGCCGAGGACGAAGGACGGACGGACAAGCACGGGGTAGCCGATCTCGGCGGCAGCTTTGACGCCTTCCTCTATCGAAGTGACAGCCTTGCCCGCGGGCTGCGGGATACCGAGTTCCTTGATGATGGCGTTGAAACTGTCGCGGTTCTCCGCACGCTCAATTGCGGCGCAGTCGGTACCGATGATCTTCACGCCTCTGTCCATCAGCGGCTGAGCGAGGTTGATCGCGGTCTGACCGCCTAAGGAAGCGATAACGCCCTCAGGCTGCTCAAAGTCGATGATCGCCATGACGTCCTCGGGTGTGAGGGGCTCGAAATAGAGCTTGTCGGCAGTGGTGTAGTCGGTGGAAACGGTCTCGGGGTTGTTGTTGATGATGATCGCTTCATAACCCGCGCGACGAATGGTCTGTACCGCGTGGACGGTAGAGTAGTCGAACTCTACGCCCTGACCGATACGGATCGGACCCGCACCGAGTACGATGATCTTTTTCTTATCGGTACGGACACTCTCGTTCTCTTCCTCGTATGTGGAGTAAAAGTACGGCACATAGCTCTTGAATTCGGAGGCACAGGTGTCGATCATCTTGAAGATCGGCACGATCCCGTTTTCCTTTCGGGTATGATAGATCGTCAATTCATCGGTGCTCCACAAGCGCGTGATCGCCTTGTCGGAGAAGCCCATCCGCTTTGCGTGATACAACACGGCTATATCATTAATATGAGCGCTCAACTCGCGTTCCATGTCAGTAATATTTTTGAGCTTGCGGAGAAAGAAGCGGTCGATCTCGGTCTGTTCAAAAATCGTGTCTATGTCTATATTTTGCCTGAGCAACTCGGCGATCGCAAAGATACGGTCGTCGGTGCCCTGTCGAATATAGCAGAGCAGTTCATCTGTCGCCATACTATCGAATTTTTCGAGGTAGAGGTGATCAACCCCTGTTTCCAGTGAGCGGATACCTTTGAGCAGGCTTTCTTCCAACGTCCTGCCGACGCCCATGATCTCGCCTGTCGCCTTCATCTGGGTGCCGAGGGTGTTGGGAGCGGAGGCGAATTTGTCGAACGGAAAGCGCGGCAGCTTCGTCACGACATAGTCGAGCGCAGGCTCGAATGACGCGGGCGTATTGGCAAGCGGAATCTCCTCGAGCCGCAGTCCGACGCCGATCTTCGCGCTGACGCGGGCGATCGGATAGCCTGAGGCTTTAGACGCGAGCGCCGAGGAACGCGACACACGAGGGTTGACCTCGATCACGTAATATTGAAAGGACTGCGGATCAAGCGCGAACTGGACGTTACAACCGCCCTCGATCTTCAAGGTGCGGATAATTTTCAACGCGCTGTCACGCAGCATATGGTATTCCTTGTTAGTCAAAGTCTGGGACGGACAGACAACGATGCTGTCGCCGGTATGCACGCCGACCGGGTCGAGGTTTTCCATATTGCAGACGGTGATCGCGGTATCGTTCGCGTCACGGATGACCTCATACTCGATCTCTTTATATCCCTTGACGGACTTTTCGATCAACACCTGATGAACGGGACTGAGGGCAAACGCCTGTCTGCCAATCTCCAATAATTCAGCTTCGGTGTCCGCAAAACCGCCGCCTGTACCGCCGAGGGTGAAAGCGGGACGGAGCACAACGGGATATCCGACCGCCGCGGCCGCTTCTTTTGCTTCTTCCAAGTTATAGGTGATCTGTGACGGGATGACGGGCTCGCCGATACTCTCACACATCTCCTTGAACAGTTCTCTGTCCTCGGCGCGCTCGATGCTCTTTGAGGATGTGCCGAGCAGCTCGACCTGACATTCTTTCAATACGCCTTTGCGTTCCAGTTCCATCGCGAGGTTCAGACCCGTCTGACCGCCGATGCCGGGCAGGATCGCGTCGGGGCGCTCCTTGCGGATGATCTTCGCGATATATTCAA
>CAMVDB010000088.1 GCA_947166135.1 uncultured Clostridia bacterium
AGTTGCTAAACTACTACGCTTTCATCATTAAGTCCAACTTTCGGGGGTCACGTCAAATCGGCAACCCCGTTTATCATTGCGTTTATTAAGATCACAGCTTTGAGAAGCCGTAGCTGTTGACCAGCGCCTCCAGCTTGTTGCCGCTTTGGCACATCGGGCAGCGGTGGGGCTTGTAACTCTGGTAATCCTCCAGATCGTGAGGGTTGAAGATCGAGGTCACGGGATGACCGTCACACTCGCTGACCGTGGCGAAGATCGCGGAGATGCCCTCGATATGACCGCCGTAGTAATTAACTGCGTCGACCGCCGCCAGCGCGCTCTTACCGGTGGTGACGGAGGCGGCGAGGATCAGAACGTGCTTGTTCTCGATCATCGGGATGGTGTTGTCACGGAATACCATTTGACCGTTGCCGATATATTCGGGGGAGAGGATGTAGATGGTCTGGTGGGCGTTGAGGTTCATGAAACTCGCGTCGGTCAGCTCCTGGGCGACGAACGCGCCGATGACCTCGGTGCCGTCGAGACAGATGATTGTGTCAATGACGGTGGTGGAGCGGTAGAAGGATACGATCTCCTTCGCAACCGCTTTCGCCTCGGACATACGGTATTTCTGGGTCGTGACGTCGATGTAGTAGTTGGTGTGGCTGTGCATGGTGGCGAAGTGACCCTTCTGCACGCGCAGGAACAGCTCCGGGTTGCGGGTTTTGATCTTAAATTCGTTAGCCATAATTACCTCCCGATGATGATTTTGTTTCCGCTACTTAGTTTACACCAACCCGCCTGAGAAATCAAGAGGTTTTCTGTCGTAAAGGGCGAATCTTTACGAACCTGTTGACGGATCGTCACAATTAACCTCGCGTCGGGCAGATGAAGCTGCAAAAATACGATTTTGTAAAACTGAATGCTCGTTTGTAAAAGTAAATAGTGGGTATTACTTGCATTTACTTTTACAATTAACGCCGCACCTCGGATTAACAAAGTCCCGTTTAACGGTCTTTTTCTGTGCTACACTGGTATTGTAAGAGAAGAAACAATGTCAGTAATGCATAAGGAGGACGCTATGAGCTTTTTGAACGGTGATATCCGATCGGAGAATGTGATGACCGCTGCCCGCGAGGTGATCGGCGGGAAGCGTGACCTGCGCGTGATGCGCGCCGAGCGCTCAGAGAGCGGCTGGAGGCTCAAGTATGTCGCGCTGGACGACGACTATCCCGTCGCCGCGATCGAGCGCAGCCTCAGCCGTCTTGTCGGCGAGGCGGTCAGGATGATCAATCTGCATTATGACTTCGATACCTCGGCTAGATTGATCTACGCGTCCGCTGCCTGAGGTTTTTCAGCGAGCGTTACGGTACGACCGATAAGAATAGCCGGTCGGTTCAGTTTGCGGCTGAGCCGATCGGCTTTTGTGATGCGTTATTCGGATTGGATATCGGCGCTTATCTGAGGAAGCCGTTGATGATCTGTTCCTCCGCCTCAGCCTCGGTCAGACCGAGGGTCATCAGCTTGGTGATCTGTTCGCCGGCGATCTTGCCGATCGCTGCCTCATGCACCAGCGACGCGTCAACGTCGTTCGCTTCAAGGGCGGGTACGGCGAGGATCCTGCCGTTGTCCATGATGATGGAATCACACTCGGTATGACCCTTGCACGCAGCGTTGCCGACGATCTTGAGGTCGAGCTTCTGGAAGGAATCATCGCGCGCGACGCCGCGGGATACGACGTCCGCGTTAGCGCCGTCGCCGTTGAGGTTGACGGTGTAGACGCTGTATGCCTGCTGTTCGTTGTGGGTCATCAATCGCTCGCGGACGATCAGCTTCGCACCCGCCTTGAGCTCCGCGACGGTGGTGCGGGAGGTGTCGTCGACGCCCTTGATCTGCACCATCTCCATCTCGCAGGTGCTGCCCTCTTCCATATAGACCTCGGTGACGGGGTTGAGGATCCGCTTGCCGGAGCCGTCGCCCTCGCCGTAATGCTTCTCAACGTACTTGACGCGCGCGTTCTTACCGACATAGAAGCGGTGGATGCCGTCGTGCTGAGAGTCGTGGGTGCCGCAGTTGTTGATGCCGCAGCCCGCGACGATCTCGATATCCGCGTTGTCGCCGATGAAGAAGTCGTTATAGACCTCCTCCTTGAGACCGCTTTGGGTCAGCACGACGGGGATGTGTACGCTCTCGCCCTTGGTGTCGGGCTTGATAAAGATATCCATGCCGCTGACGCCTGTTTTGGATACGATCTCGACGTTCTTGGTGGACTGTCTGCCGATCGACATACTGTCGGAGCGGATATTATAGGCGCCGGTGATCTCGCCGTCGATACCGGCGATCTCTTTGAGCAGTGATTTTTGGATAAGATTCAGATCCATCTTGAGCCCTCCTTACATGTTATACGCGCCGCGGCACTTGTCCACCGCGGAGGGAGTGCCGATCAGTTCGGGCAGAACATCGTCCTTTACGCCCTGAGTACGGATGGAGCCGCTGTCGAGCACGATGATCTCGTCGGCGATGTTCAGGATGCGTTCCTGGTGCGAGATGATGAGGATGGAGCGATCCTTGATCTCCTCGCGCTGCTTGCGGAACACGTCGATCAGATTGCTGAAGCTCCACAGGTCGATGCCCGCTTCGGGCTCGTCAAAGACGGTCAAAAGCGAGTCTCTCGCGATCACGGTCGCGATCTCGATACGCTTGAGCTCGCCGCCGGAGAGGGAGGCGTTGACCTCGCGATGGATGTACTCTCTGGCGCACAGCCCGACCATCGAGAGATAGCGGCAAGCGTCGGTAACGGAGAGCTCCCTGCCCGCCGCGAGACGGATCAGGTCGATCACGCGGATGCCCTTGAACTTGACCGGCTGCTGGAAGGCGAAGCCGATGCCCTTGTTGGCGCGGTCGGTAACGCTCATGTCGGTGATGTCCTCGCCGTTAAAGAGGATCTGCCCCTCGGTGGGCTTTTCGATTCCTGCGATCAGCTTGGCGAGCGTGGACTTACCGCCGCCGTTGGGTCCCGTGATGACATACAGCTTGCCATCGGGGATCTCGAGCGATATATTCTTGATGATTTCCTTATCGGTGCTGTCGGAGCTGACCGAGAAGGACAGATTCTTGATTTGAAGCATGGTGTTTTCTCCTGTATCAAATTGTCACGGCGGTAAAGCGGCACAGCCCGCTTTACCGTATCTCTACCTAATTATACTAATCCTTAATAAAAACCTTTATCATCTATTGCGCTAAATTCCGCATAGCTTTGTTGAGCTCCTTGACAGGCGCCAGCCTGCCTGCGTCACTCGCCTCGCTCTGCGAAATTTATCACTAATATCTGATTAAATCTTTTTATCAAGGATTAGTATTACATATTGTGCTGATAGGTTATCCATATTATTATAACTGATTATTCCGGTAA
>CAMVDB010000089.1 GCA_947166135.1 uncultured Clostridia bacterium
ACGGCTGCAACATGCAGTTCGGCGGCGACGACCAGTGGAGCAACATGCTCGGCGGTACCGAGCTGATCCGTAAGAAGCTCGGCAAGGACGCTTACGCCATGACCATCAACCTGCTCCTCAACTCCGAGGGTAAGAAGATGGGCAAGACCCAGAAGGGCGCTGTGTGGCTCGACGCGGAGAAGACCACTCCCTTCGAGTTCTACCAGTACTGGCGCAACGTCGACGACGCCGACGTCATCAAGTGCCTCAAGATGCTTACCTTCCTGCCGCTCGAGCAGATCGACGAGCTTTCTAAGCTTGAGGGCTCGGAGCTGAACAAGGCGAAGGAGATCCTTGCGTTCGAGCTGACCAAGATGATCCACGGCGAGGAAGAGGCCAACAAGGCGCAGGAGGGCGCACGCGCGCTCTTCGGCGGCGGTGCGAATACCGATAACATGCCTACCACCGAGCTTGTCGACGACGACTTCACCGACGACGGTATCGCGATCCTCGATCTGCTCGCAAAGTGTAAGCTGATCGCCTCCAAGGGCGAGGGCAAGCGCCTGATCCAGCAGGGCGGCATATCGGTAGACGACGAGAAGATCACCGATATGTTCTTAAAGATCGAGAAATCCGCCTTCGAGAAGGGTCACGTCATCATCAAGAAGGGCAAGAAGGTCTTTCATAAGGCGACACGCGTGTCATAATACGCCATACTGTGCAGCACTGCGGCAGTCGGAGACGCTTGTATCACCCTTGTTTGGATCTGATGACCTACAGCTTCCCCGCAAAGCGAGGAGGATCACCTATACCAAATAGTCTATACTGTCGGTTAATTCCGATAAAGAAATAAAAAGGAGTGCAGAACATTGAAAAAGTTTTTTGGCGAATTTAAGGAATTCATCATGCGCGGTAACGTCATGGATCTCGCTGTCGGCGTTATCATCGGCGGTGCGTTCGGTGCGATCGTAACCTCCCTGACCGACGACATCATCTCTCCGCTGATCGGTCTGATCGGCGACGTCGACTTCTCCGACATGGTCGCGAAGATCGGCAACGTTGAGGTTCGTTACGGCGCGTTCATCACCGCGATCATCAACTTCCTGATCATGGCACTGATCATCTTCCTGATGGTCAAGGCGATCAACAAGATGATGTCCATCGGCAAGAAGAAAGAGGAAGAGGCGGCACCCACTACCAAGAAGTGCCCCCATTGCTGTGAGGAAGTCAACATCAACGCTACCAAGTGCCCCCACTGCACCGGCGACATCCCTGCCGAGGAATAATCTCACAATCTATTTTGCTTGATAAGAAAGCTCCCGAGTCATACGATTCGGGAGCTTTTGTGTTGTGATAGGTCATGGTGCGTATCAATCATCGTTGCGCCGATATACAAATTGTTATTGCGAGGACAAAAGCGCCCTTTCCTATGGGCGCTGACTAAGGGCTTCCGTCGCGATCTCGAACGAAATCCTGCAGCAAGCTTGACCTTCTTTACGCCTCGCCCAGCGATTCGCGAAGGAGGGCGCGGGCTTTGTTTAAGCGGCTCTTGACGGTTCCCTCGGGGATGCGGAGGATCTCTTTTATTTCTTTAATCGAATAATCTTCAACATAAAACAGGATGACCGTTATCCTCAGCTTCTCGGGCAGTGCGTCGATCGCCGCGCCGACCTCGACGGACAGGTATGGATTATCCCGCGACGCGATACCGGGGAGGATCTCCCCGGTATCGGTGAAGCGCCGGCGCTGTCTGAGCGCCTTGTGACATTGATTGATCAGGATGCGTACCAGCCATGTGCCGAAGTACTGTTCGTTTTTCAGCCTGCCGCGGTTCTCGTAGGCTTTCAGGATCGCCTCATGCACCGCGTCCTGCGCGTCGTGCTCGTTTTTGAGCATTACCATCGACACGTGGTAGAGGGTCTCGGTCTGTGCCGTGACGAGCATCTCAAAGCTCTTGTTGTCAAGCATCGTTCTGTACCTTGAACAGATAGGTGGTATAGTCACCTGTGCCTTCGTGGGCGGGCTCGACGATACTGCTGATCCCGTTGATCGTGAGATAAGCGCGGTCGAGCATATCGGCATTACAGAGGATGCCTACGGTAACGATCAGTTTTTCTTTTGCGCGGAGTGTGGGGATATAGAAGCTCTTGCCCTCACCGTGGGGCGACAGATAGGTGATCTCGGTATCACAGCATTCGGTGCTGTAGGTGCGGTTGTCGGGATCGATCGTCTCGGCGTGCGTAAAGCTGTCGCCGTTACGATTCATCACACTTAAGCCGTAGGGGATATACAGCTCGATATCCTCATCGCTGAGATTTTCGAAGGTGATTTCGGTCAAGATCAGCCGCTGCTCCTTATTCTCGCGGCTCAGCTCTTCGTAGGTGGACGAGAATCCGTCGCCCTCGTTGAAGATGATAAACTCCTTTGGCTTAAGGTTTCCGTTTGCATCCGCGATCTCGGTACTCGGACGGCTCTCGTTGAAACAGCTTTTATCCAGATTGGCGATGGTGTCTGTGATGCGGACGTCGGAGATCTGAGCGGTATAACGCAGGCTTTCATCCTGCTTTTCGTGAGAGTATGCCTTGAAGATCAGCTTGGTTTCGAGCGATTTTTCTATGAACGCTTCATCGTATTTGTATGTGGCCTTAGAATCCTGTCGTTCATCATACGGCTTATACAGTTCTGTATGATCGCCGACAGTTCCCTCGGTAAAGCTGATTCCGCTGACAAAGTCGTTGAGCTGTTGTTCGGTGATATTCGAATGGTAGATCAACAGCATGACATTGACGTCCTCGAAGTAAACGTACAGCCGATCGTATGTACCCTTGATGTTGGTGATGCGGACCTCGTACGCCTGATGGCCGTTGATCATCCGCTCCGTACAATCCTTCACGTTGGCGATATACGCTTTCTGATCCGTGCTTTCGGCTCGCATCGGGAAAAGGGAGAAGCCGTTGGTATAGGGCGTATCTGCCGTGAGGCTGTAGTATTTCAGGTCGTCGGTGTTGGGGACGGCGGCGAAGCCCTCGGGGATCTCGACGTGCATCTTGACGTATTCGGGATAATCCTTTGCGGCGGTCGCGTTGTCCCTGCCGATCGACAGACCGTAGTTGTCAACGGGCTGTGCGATCAGCTCATAGAGCTTGCCGGCGCCGATCACCGCCGACGGGATCAGTGCCGCGATCAGCAGAACGGCGATCGCGACGCGCCAACCCTTACCGATGCGGCGCTTAGCGGGAGAGGGGAGAGAGGTCGCCTCGCGCGCCGCTTCGTTCACGGTATAGCGGAAGCGCTCCGGCGCGGGCTTGAAGGCATTTTGCAGTTTTTCTTTCATAATGATTGCTCCTAAATTAAACTTTCAGAATCTCGATTCTGACTATTAGAGCGTTTAAAAGGGGAAAAGGTTCATTT
>CAMVDB010000090.1 GCA_947166135.1 uncultured Clostridia bacterium
TCCGCGCATACCGGCGAGCTGACGGATCTGGCTCATGGAGCCTCGGGCGCCGGAATCCGCCATCATATAGATGGGGTTGTAGCGGTCGAGGTTGCCCTGCAGCTTCTCTGTAACATCGTTGGTCGCCTTCTCCCAGATAGAGAGTACCTTCTCGTATCTCTCCTGGTCGGAACGCAGACCCATGTTGTATTCTTCGCGGATGGCGTCGACGTCAGCCTCAGCCTTCGCGATGATCTCTTTCTTCTCGGGCGGGATAGTCGCGTCGCAGACAGCGACGGTGATCGCGCCGATGGTGGAATATTTATAGCCCTGTGCCTTGATCTTATCCAGCACGTCGGCGGTGACCTCGGTACCGTGGGCATGGATGCAGGCGTCGATGATCTTACCGAGCTGCTTCTTGCCGACGAGGAAGTCTACCTCGAACTTACCGACGTTCTCGGGCTTCGATCTGTCGATGAAGCCGAGATCCTGAGGAACGGCACGGTTGAAGATGATCTTACCGACGGTGGTATCGACGAGGTTGCGGACGGTCTCGCCGTTGAACTCGCCCTCGCATCTGACCTTGATCTTGCTGTGCAGGGTCAGGATACCGGTCTGGTACGCCATAAGCGCCTCGTCGACATCCTTGAATACCTTGCCTTCGCCGGGTTCGCCGTCCTTATCGAGGGTCAGGTAGTAGGAACCGAGGATCATATCCTGGGTCGGAACGACGACAGGCTTACCGTCGGAGGGCTTCAAAAGGTTGCCGGCAGCCAGCATCAGGAAGCGCGCCTCAGCCTGAGCCTCGGCGGACAGCGGTACGTGGACCGCCATCTGGTCGCCGTCGAAGTCGGCGTTGTAGGCGGTACAAACCAGCGGATGCAGCTTCAGCGCACGTCCCTCAACGAGTACGGGCTCGAACGCCTGGATACCCAGACGGTGGAGGGTAGGCGCACGGTTGAGCAGTACGGGATGGCCCTTGATGACGACCTCGAGCGCGTCCCAGACCTCGGGCTTCGCTCTCTCGACCGCCTTGCGTGCCGCCTTGATATTCTGAGATACCTTAGTCTCGACCAGACGCTTCATGACGAAGGGCTTGAACAGCTCCAGCGCCATCTCCTTCGGCAGACCGCACTGGTACATCTTCAGCTCAGGACCGACAACGATAACGGAACGGCCGGAATAGTCGACGCGCTTACCGAGCAGGTTCTGACGGAAACGACCCTGCTTACCCTTCAGCATATCGGAGAGGGACTTCAACGAACGGTTGGAGGGACCGGTGACGGGTCTGCCTCTTCTGCCGTTATCAATCAGGGCGTCTACCGCCTCCTGAAGCATACGCTTCTCGTTACGGATGATGATATCGGGCGCCTCGAGCTCGAGCAGTCGAGCGAGACGGTTGTTACGGTTGATGACGCGGCGATACAGGTCGTTCAGGTCGGAGGTCGCGAAACGGCCGCCGTCGAGCTGTACCATGGGTCGGATATCCGGCGGGATGACCGGGAGAGCCTCCAGGATCATCCACTCGGGACGGTTGCCGGAGAGACGGAACGCCTCGACGACCTCGAGTCTCTTGGACAGACGGGCGCGCTTCTGAGAGGTGGAGCAGCCGTCGAGCTCCGCCTTGATCTCGGCGGAGAGCGCCTCAAGATCGATCTCCTTGAGCAGGTCGCGGATCGCCTCGGCGCCCATGCCTGCCTTGAAATCGTCCTCGTACTTCTCTCTGAGGTCACGGTACTCCTGCTCGGAGAGGAGCTGGAGCTTTGAGATCTCGCGGGCGTCGCCCGGATCGATTACGATATAGGAGGAGAAGTACAGTACCTTCTCCAGCGTACGGGGCGAGATGTCCAGCATCAGGGAGATACGGGACGGGATGCCCTTGAAATACCAGATGTGCGATACGGGAGCGGCGAGCTCGATATGGCCCATACGCTCACGTCTGACCTTGGCGCGGGTGACCTCAACGCCGCAGCGGTCGCAGATCTTGCCCTTGAAGCGGATACGCTTGTACTTACCGCAGTGGCACTCCCAGTCCTTGGTAGGTCCGAAGATGCGCTCGCAGAATAAGCCGTCGCGCTCGGGCTTGAGGGTTCTGTAGTTGATCGTCTCCGGCTTCTTGACCTCGCCGTAAGACCACTCTCTTATTTGATCGGGAGAAGCAAGACCGATTTTAATCGAATCAAAAACGTTATTATCCATTAAAGCCCCTCCTTAAATTTCATCGGAACCGAAGTCATCATAATCGAGCATATCGTCCTGATCCTCGTAGATGGATGACTCGTCAAACATATTGCCTTCCTCGTCCTGATCCTCGTCGAGCAGGAAGCCGTCCATCGAGGTCATGACCTGATCCTCGTCGAGCGTCTCGTCATCGGAAGCGACAACGATATCGTCGTCCTCGTCGAAGTGCTGCTTGAGGTCGATCTCCTCGCCCTCGCTGTTGAGCACGCGGACGTCGAGCGACAGGCTCTGCAGCTCCTTGATCAGTACCTTGAAGGACTCGGGGATACCCGGAGTCGGGATGTTCTGACCCTTGACGATGGACTCATAAGCCTTGACACGGCCTACGACGTCATCGGACTTCACGGTCAGGATCTCCTGCAGGGTGTAGGCAGCGCCGTAAGCCTCGAGCGCCCAGACCTCCATCTCACCGAAGCGCTGACCGCCGAACTGAGCTTTACCGCCCAGAGGCTGCTGGGTGACCAGGCTGTAGGGACCGGTGGAACGCGCGTGGATCTTATCATCGACCAGATGATGCAGCTTCAAGTAGTACATGTAGCCGACGGTGACGGGGTTGTCGAAGAACTCGCCGGTTCTGCCGTCGCGCAGTCTGGTCTTACACTCCATGGAAATGCCGTTGTGACGGAAGCACTCGCCGAAGTCGATACCGGTCTCGTTACGCATATCCGGGTAGTCGTCTTTATCCTTGATACGCTCGAAGAGCTCGAAGATATCCTGCTCGTGAGCGCCGTCGAATACGGGAGTCATGATCTTCCAGCCAAGCGCCTTACAAGCGTAGCCGAGGTGAACCTCGAGCACCTGACCGATGTTCATACGGGAAGGTACGCCCAGGGGGTTCAGAACGATATCCAGCGGCGTACCGTCGGGCAGGAAGGGCATATCCTCCACAGGCAGAATACGGGAAACGACACCCTTGTTACCGTGACGACCCGCCATCTTATCGCCGACGGAGATCTTGCGCTTCTGCGCCAGATAGCAGCGGACGACCTTGTTGACGCCGGGCTGCAGCTCGTCGCGGCTGTCCTCGCGGGTGAATACCTTGACGTCGACAACGATACCGCTCTCGCCGTG
>CAMVDB010000091.1 GCA_947166135.1 uncultured Clostridia bacterium
GAGAACTTGAAGCCCTTGGTATAGTCGAACTTCTCGACCGCCTTGATCAAGCCGAGGTTGCCCTCCTGGATCAGGTCGAGGAAGTGCATGCCTCTGCCGAGATAACGTTTCGCGATACTGACGACCAGTCGAAGATTCGCTTCGGACAGGCGCTTCTTCGCGTTGACGTCGCCTTCGCCGATACGAATAGCGAGCTCGACCTCCTCCTCGGGAGAAAGCAGCGGAACGCGGCCGATCTCCTTCAGATAAACCTTGACCGGGTCGTCGATCGAGATGTTGTCGCTGTTCTCAACAGGAGCGGGCTCTGTGCCGTCCTCGGACTTGATGGTCTCGTCAAGATTGAGGTTATCGAGGTTCAGATCGTCCTCAAGATCGGTCTCAACAATCTCGATACCCGCCTGTTCGAGCGCATCATAGAGTTTTTCGAGCTGTTCGGGGTCGATATCCATCTCACCGATGGCGTCAAGGATATCCTGGTTGGTGATATTACCCTTCGCCTTTGCGAGATCGGTCAGTTCTTTCAAAAGGTTCTTCTTATCGGTTACTGCTGCCATGTGGCATCATCCTTTCTATATTCAGCGGTTATTGCTTCTTATCCTTCATGCTTTTTAGGTATGAAGTCAAATCATCGTTGGAAAAGCCGCGGATATCCTCCTCGGAGGGTCGGGAGGCTTCATCCTTGATAATTGCGATGTATTCGTCGAGCGCCTGTGTGGTGCGGGTCATGTCCTGATAGCTGTTCACGATACGCACGACCTGACTCTGTTCGTCAGCGGTAAAATCCGCCGCGATCGAATTCATCGGGTTGAGGTTATTCAGGATCTTCCCTGAAAAATATTCATACAGCCTGCGGTTGAAATCTGTCGTAAAATCCTCGGCGGGAAGCCGCTCGTGGATATAGGTCAGCTTGTCCGGATTATGCACCAGAAAAGCGATCAGATTCTCCTCGGCGGTCGCCGCGCGCAGATTTGACGCATGCTGCGGATTGATCTTATCATCACGCGCGGAGATCTGCTTGCGCAGACGCGCGTATTCTTCCTTATTTCTGCCGCGCTCCTTGCGCTTGAGCTGTCGCGCGATCTGCTCCGTGATCATCGGCTTGGAAACATCCGTCTCGTCAGAGAGTCGGGAGGCGTAGATATCGCGCTCCATCGGGTTATCCAGCTCGCACAGCAGCCTGACGCCCTCGTTGAGGTAATCGAGCTTACCCTGCGCGTTGCTCATATCATACTGCGATCTCAGCTTCCTCAACCGGTAATCCATATCGTTGCCGCTGCGATCCAACAGGTTTTGGAAAGCAGCATGACCTTTATCGCCGTGACGGCGGATAAATTCATCGGGATCTTTGCCGTCGGGGATCGAGATGACCTTGACGGTCAATCCTACCCGTCGAAGGATATCGATCGCGCGTGCGGTTGCTTTCTGTCCCGCTTCGTCGGCGTCATAACAGATAACGACTTCTTTACAGTAGCGCTTCATCAGCGACGCCTGATCGGGCGTGAGCGCCGTACCGAGGGTCGCGACCGCGTTGGTAAAGCCCGCCTGATTCAGCGCGATAACGTCCATATAGCCCTCGCACAATATCAGCTCGTCCGACTTGCTGTTCTTCGCGTTATTGAGCGAGAACAGGTTCACGCTTTTGTTGAAAACGATGGTATCGGAGGTGTTAAGGTACTTCGGTTTCTGGTCGCTCATGATACGGCCGCCGAAGGCGATGACATTGCCGCGCACGTCGATGATCGGAAACATCACGCGGTTGTAGAAGCGGTCGACCACTCCCCTGCCCGACTTGGTCTTAAAGACCAGATTGGCGGCGATCATCTCGGCTTCGGAGAAGCCCCTGCCGCGCAAGTGATTCCCCAGAGCAAAGCGTTCGTCGGGCGCGAAACCCAAGCCGAAATGACGGATCGTGCTGTCGGCGAGCCCTCTTCCCCTGAGATACGCGAGCCCCTCGGCTCCTTCCTTGGAGATCAGCTTGCTGTAAAAGAAGCGCGCCGCCTCACGGTTCGCCTCATAAATACGCGTACGCATCCTGCTCATGGAGTCGTCGTAATCATCCTCGGGAAGTGACATTCCGGCGCGTTCCGCGAGGAACTTCACCGCCTCCATATAGTCAAGGTTCTCAATATTCATCACGAAGGTGATGATATCGCCGCCCTTGCCGCAGCCGAAGCAGTAAAACGACCCGTTCTCGGTATAGATGTTGAACGAGGGCGTTTTCTCCCCGTGGAAGGGACACAGACCGACCAGGTTACGTCCGCGGCGCTTGAGCTGCATATAGGAGGACGCCAGCTCTCCGAGATCGTTGCGATATTTGATTTCACTGATAAATTCATCCGATAATCTTGCCATACTTACTCTCTTTCTCTCAATAAACAGTATTCACTCTTTGTTTTACGATCTGACCGTCAAAAAGACAGTCGCAAATATTATTTACGCAAAAAGATGGGATTACCCTTTATTTTGCACAATTATTTATCAAAAAATTGTTTTTCTTCCTCAGTCGCCTGTAATTTACCCGAAGATTCTTCGCTCAGCTCCTTGTTGAAGGCGGCAAGATTCTCCTCAGGAAGGTGAAAAACAAGCCTGACGTCGTCGGTAAAGCTCGAATCGTCGATACTGCCGCCGAAGGATGCGATCATCGAGGGGAGCTTGCCGTACATCGTGTAAGAACAGCTCAGGCTGCACACCGAACAGACAGTCATCTCGCGTTCTCCCGAGGCGTCGACAGCGAGCTTCGCCGCGGCGGAATATGCGCGCACCAAGCCGCCCGCCCCCAGCAGTACACCGCCGAAGTAGCGGGTAACGACGATCACGCAGTCAGTGATGCCGCGCTTGCGGATCACATCAAGAACGGGGATACCCGCCGTACCTTGAGGCTCGCCGTCGTCACTATAGCGCGAAACGCCTTCATTACGGATAACGTAAGCATAAACATTATGCCGTGCGTCCCAGTGCTTTGATTTGATTTCATTGATAAAGGCGATCGCCTCGTCCTGTGTGGAGACCGGCTTACAGTAGCCGATGAAGCGCGAGCGCTTCTCAACCAATTCATTAGAGGCGAACTGCCGAACAGTTTTGTATGTATTCATATCGTATAGATAATATTGAAGTATTCTGCCCGCTTTGATCGCTTGAGATCGCCGCAGGTAAAGTCCTCACGATGACACTAAAAAGCCGATGAACTAAGTAAGGCGGTACTGATGTACCGCCTTAAGCTCTGTCTGATTATTTGTCCATACCGAAGCGCTTCTTGAAACGGTCAACACGGCCGCCTGTATCAACAAGCT
>CAMVDB010000092.1 GCA_947166135.1 uncultured Clostridia bacterium
CTATGCGGAATTTAGCGCAATAGATGATAAAGGTTTTTATTAAGGATTAGTATAAGCTTTAAGCTAAATCACGGTGCTTGCTGTCGATCTCCTGCTTCATCTGGTCGAAGGTCACGCCGTATTTGCGCGCGATATCGGCGGCGTAGCTCACGCCCTGCGGCGGCGCGATGCTGACCTTGAAGCTCCGCTCGCCGTCGTGTACGCCCGTTACCAGACTCTCGGCGCGGCTGTCGCCCTCGACTGCTTCGTTCAGCTCGCCGACCGAGGTCGCGAGGTCGTGCATGTGGGTGTTGAAGATCGCCCGTGTTCCGAGGTAGCGCATCGCCTTGACGACATCCTTCGCGATGAATACGCCCTCGGCGACGCTGGTGGTCGCGAGGCTCTCGTTGAGCAGGAGCAGGCTGTACCGCGTCGCGATCTCGAAGATCTCCGCGAGCCGCTTGCTTTCTTCTCCCAGTCGTCCGAGGTCGACCGTGTCGTTCTCGTCGGCGGGGAAGTGGGTGTAGATGTTGTCGCAGGGACTGACCGCCGCTTCGTTTGCGGGGATATACACGCCCCACTGCGCCATCAGCATCGCGAGTCCGATCGCCTGGGTGAAGATGGTCTTGCCGCCGCGGTTGGGTCCGGTGAGGATGTAGATGCGGCGCTCGTCGCTGAACTCAAAGTCGTTTGTGATGATATTGATATCCTCGCCGCGCGCCTTGTTGATCGCGAGCTTGAGATTATAGACGTCCTTGAAGCTGCATCTGCGCTCCTTCGGATCGAGGATATCGGGCTTGCACATCGGCATCCCGGTCGCTCTGATCTTGTCGACCAGCTCCGCCCAGCGGTTGTAGAAGAGGATCTCGGGCATCAGGCTGATCAGAGAGTAGCCGCTGATGTTGACATATTTCTTGATCCGCGCCTTGATCTCATTCACGGTCTTGCGCATGATCTCGGTAACCTGCTTGCGCATCGCGTCCGAGAGGGGATCCTTTCCGGTCGCGCCGGTTTCTTCGAGTTGAATACGATGTGTGGTTGCTTCCGTCACCACCATGCCTGCGCTGATTTTTGAACTCAATGGGTTCGCGGGGTGGAACCGCTGTCCCTTGCCGTCGTTCGCGCCGTGGTGGAGCTCCTTAGCGTCCGTGAACTTCATGAAGCGGCTCATCAGCCCCGAATCGGCGAACTTGGTATCGTTCAGGGTGATGATGCCTGCGTATTCGGGACGGAGGAATTTGTCGAGGTTCACGCCGATGGTCACGCTCTTCAGCCGCTGTGCCTTCTGCATGGTCTCGTCGATATCCGTTTTCAGCGCGTCGAAGCCGCTCTCACGCTCGATGTCGGTCACGATGTCGCGCAGGGTCCTCATGCCGTCGGACTGCACATCCAGCCGGGTGAGGATATCCTTGATCATCGTGATACATTCGATGTAGTCGTCGATCTCGCGCAGACGGTTGATCAGCGACCAGAGCGCCGAAGCGTCGCCGTCCATCTGAAAGCGCTCGAGATCGCGCAGGTCGGCGAGCTTTAATACCAGCTCCGACATCGCCTTCCTCAGCTCGGGAAAGCGCAGGAAGTCCTCGAATACGTCGTGACGGTAGCGGATGACCGCCGCGTCGGACGGCAGCCGGCTCAGCATACCGAGCAGATGCGGGCGCTCGTAGCGGTTGTCGGTCAGCGCGTCGAGGATAAAGTCGAGCGACAGGTCGTTGACCGCTTCATCGGTGAGCTTTTTGTATGAGGTATCGGCGTTTTGCGGGTGCATCAGACTGAAATCCATGGCAACCTCCATCTGCTGGATTGTTTTATAAAGCAAGTATAATACAGCGGCTGTAAATTTTCAAGAATAATTGAACAATACGGTAGACAAAACATGGGGAATCTGGTATGATGAAAAAGCCGTATCTACAGTGAAATACCCATAGAAAAGAGTTATTACCATGCAAAAGCCTCAAGCAAGACCCATAGCGTTACTGCCGATCGCCATTTTTCTGCTGCTGTATCTGGGCAGCGGAATTTACTTCGAGTATGTCCGACCGGTAGAGGACGGCATGGGTTTTTACATTATGTCCGTCGTTGTCGCGTTCGGTATCGCGCTGATCGTCGCGTTCTTCCAGAACCGCAGCCTGAACTTTAATCAGAAGGTTGCTGTCTGTGCCAAGGGTATCGGTGATGATAATATCGTCATCATGCTGTTCATCTTCCTGATGGCGGGAGCGTTCAGCGGACTTGCCAAGACCGCCGGCGGCGCCGAGAGCACCGCGAACCTCCTGCTCAGTATCATCCCCGGGAACCTCGCCCTGCCCGGCATGTTCCTGATCGCGTGCCTGATCTCGATGGCGATGGGTACCAGCGTGGGTACGATCACGGTCATCGTTCCGATCGCCGCAGCTGTCGTCAAGAGCACCGGCATGAGCATGCCGCTGATGGTCGGCGCGGTCGTAGGCGGCGCGATGTTCGGCGACAATCTCTCGGTCATCTCCGATACTACCATCGCCGCTACCCGTACGCAGGGCGTCGAGATGAGGGACAAGTTCCGTACCAATATCCTGATCGCCCTTCCCGCGGCGTTGATCACGCTCGCGGTCCTCGTGATCTTCGCGTTGAATTACCCAAGCGCAAGTATGGCTTCTTATACCTATAATATATGGCTCGCGATCCCGTACTTTATCGTTCTGATCCTCGCTTTGACGGGACTGAACGTCTTTTTGGTTCTGGGTATCGGTATCATCCTGTTCTTCCTGATCGGCGGCGCGGCGGGAACGCTGAATTTCTCGACCGCCTTTTCCGCAATGGGCGACGGTACCTCCGGTATGTTCGAGACCATCATCGTCACGATCCTGGTCGCCTCCATCAGCGCCTTGATGAAGGAGTACGGCGGCTTTGAGGCGATCCTCGCCTTTATCCGCAGGTTTGCGAAAGGCAAGCGCGGCGGTATGCTTGGTATCTGCCTCTTGACGGGCTTTATGGATATCGCGACAGCCAATAACACGGTCGCGATCGTCATCGCCGCCCCGATCGCAAAGGAGATCTCTCATGAATACGGCGTCGAGCCGAAGAAGGTTGCTTCTCTGCTCGACAGCAGCTCCTGTATCTTCCAGGGCATCATCCCCTACGGCGCTCAGCTGTTGATCGCGAGCAGCCTCGCGGGTATCTCCAGCATGTCGATCATCCCGTATCTGAGTTATCCCTTCCTGCTTTTGATCTGCATGCTGATCTCTATTCTGCTGGACAGAAAGAAGAAGGCATAAGTATATCTTA
>CAMVDB010000093.1 GCA_947166135.1 uncultured Clostridia bacterium
ACCATAGATACAACAAAAAGCCCAGCCTAAGCTGGACTTTTTCGACAGACTGCAAGGAGCGGTTCGTCCGCTCCTTTTCATTTGGTTACAAAAAAATCATCTTTTAATTCCCGACAATTAATATATACGGAGCTTATAGTAGTATAATAATGTGGATAATGAGGGCAGTATGCAGAATTCTGCCCGAACTTAACGGGAGGTTAATATGAAAGCAGTCATCACCGTATTAGGTAAAGACAGCGTCGGCATCCTCAGCAAGGTCAGCACTGCCTGTGCCGAGGTCGGCGTCAACATCATCGAGGTCACCCAGAGCGTTCTGCAGGATATGTTCGCTATGATCATGCTGGCGGATATCGGCGGCGCTACCGTAGCTTTTGACCAACTCCAAAAGAATCTGGAGAAAGTCGGCGAAGACAACAACCTGAAGATCCACGTCATGCACGAGGACATCTTCAACAGTATGCACAAGATCTGAGGTACCTATGCTGGAAACGAAAGATATACTCGAAACCATCAATATGATAGATAACGAGAACCTGGACGTGCGCACCATCACGATGGGTATCTCGCTGATCGACTGTATCGACAGTGATATCGATAAAGCATGCGATAAGATCTACGATAAGATCTGCCGCTACGCGAAGGATCTCGTGAAAACCGGCGAGGATATCACACGAGAATACGGTATCCCGATCATCAACAAGCGTATCTCGGTCACCCCGATCTCGATCATCGCGGGCGTATGCCAGACGCAGAAGATTCTGAAATTCGCGAAGGCGCTCGACCGCGCGGCGGATACCCTCGGCGTCAACTTCATCGGCGGCTACTCGGCGCTGGTGGAAAAGGGCTTTGCCGCGGGCGATTACGCGCTGATCGAGAGCATCCCCGAGGCGCTCTCAGTCACGGAGAAGGTCTGTTCCTCCGTCAACATCGGCTCGACGAAGGCGGGACTGAACATGGACGCGGTACGGATGATGGGTAAGGCTGTAGTCGACTCCGCAAAGCTGACCGCCGACCGCAACTGCATCGGCGCGGCGAAGCTCGTCACCTTCTGCAACGCGGTACAGGATAATCCCTTCATGGCGGGTGCGTTCCACGGCGTAGGTGAAGCGGACTGCGTCATCAACGTCGGCGTTTCCGGTCCGGGCGTTGTCAGGGCGGCTCTTGAGAAAGCGAACTGTAAGGACATCACCGAGGTAGCCGACCTCGTCAAGAAAACTGCCTTCAAGATCACCCGTATGGGTCAGCTGGTAGCGAAGCAGGCGTCTCAGAGGCTCTCCGTGCCCTTCGGTATCGTCGACCTCTCCCTCGCCCCCACTCCCGCTGTCGGCGACTCCGTCGCGCATATCCTCGAGGAAATGGGTCTCGAGATCTGCGGCTGTCACGGTACGACCGCTGCATTGGCGCTGCTGAACGACGCGGTCAAGAAAGGCGGCGTCATGGCGTCGTCGCATGTAGGCGGACTGTCGGGCGCGTTCATACCCGTATCCGAGGATCACGGCATGATCAACGCCGTCAAGCAGGGCGCGCTGGATATCACGAAGCTCGAGGCGATGACCGCCGTCTGCTCCGTGGGTCTCGATATGCTGGTCATCCCCGGCGACGTCACGCCCGAGACCGTTTCGGCGATTATCGCGGATGAGGCGGCGATCGGTATGGTCAACAGCAAAACTACCGCGGTACGCGTGATCCCCGCGATCGGCAGAGAAGCCGGCGATGAACTCAACTTCGGCGGACTTTTAGGCGCAGGTCCAGTCATGCCGCTGCGTAAAGGAAGCGCCGAAAAGTTCATCAACCTCGGCGGCAGACTCCCCGCACCGCTTCAATCCTTGAAAAACTGATCGATCACTCGCCCGAAGCAACAGACTTCGGGCGTTTTCCTTTATTGACAAAATTCGCTCAATCCGTTACAATTTTACTATACCGATCAGAAGGAGGTAATGATGGATAAACGATATAAAACGCTCTTGATCTTCCTCTATCTCCTGCTGATCCCCGCGATCATCTTTATATGGGTCAAGCCGCCGACGCACGGCAGCCCGGTTGCAACCGCCGACGAACAGACGAAGCCGACCGCTAAAACCGGCTTTTATACTGAGGGCGGGAAGCTCTATTACTATGCTGACGGAGTAAAACAGAAGGGCGGTATCGTCGGACCCGCAACTCCCGATATGGATCTTGCGGATGACAAAGGCGTATGCTGTACGAGCGAGGAGATCCGTCTGGCGGCAAATTACGTTGAAGAATACGGCGAGGGCGAGACTGTCGAGGAGAAGCTCGCCGCGTGCTTTACACAGCTCTCCTACTGCGATTATGAACGCGATCACTTTCACCCTTCAAAAGCGGAGGATATCCCCTCTCAGGCGATCAGCATGTTCAAGTCGAATACCGGAAACTGCTATAAGTTCGCCGCATGCTTTGCATGTATCGCAAGAGTCCTCGGATATCCCGCACGGGTCGTGATCGGAACGCTCCCGCAAAGCGACGGCGACACCATGCCGCACGCGTGGAATGAAGTCTATATCGACGACTACTGGTACTCCTTCGACTCGAACGCCCAGATGCAGGAGTACTGGAACGACCTGTATTATTTCAAGATGACGTACCATAACTGGGATACGATCGTATACGACAGCTTTGAGCTCTCGATCAACGACGAAGGCGAAGCGATATGGGAATCGGTCTATACCGACGGATACGACCACTCCGAAGAATACGCCGTCGATGAAGAGGACTACGGCTATTACGATGAGTACGGAGATTTTATCTACTATGAATAACACCGTATGACGGAAGACTGTCATACGGTGTTTTTATATTAAAAGGTAGCTGTCAATCACAAAAATCTGACTTTTATCATAAATTTCTTATCGGGACACAGGACGCCGGGGTGCCGTCCCCTACAAGTACCGCCGCAAGAACACTGAGCACAAAAAAGAAAAGCCCCGTTGAAGAACAACGAGACTTTCTGGTGACCCATCGGAGATTCGAAC
>CAMVDB010000094.1 GCA_947166135.1 uncultured Clostridia bacterium
TGTTCAATTTTGGTACGAGGTATTTCTTATTAGTGCCTTATCTTAATGATATTGGCTTTGACACAGGGCATTTTTTATCACATATATTTCTGACTTTCGGCTACCGCGAGGCGGTCACAGCGCTCGTTCTCGGGATGGCCGGCGTGTCCCTTGACCCAGACGGGCTCGACCTCGTGTACGTCGCACAGTAAGAGCAGCCGTTCCCACAGCTCGGGGTTGAGGGCTTTTTCTTTCTTGTTGCGCATCCAGTTGTTCGCCTTCCATTTGCGCGCCCAGCCGAGCTTCAGGGCGTTGCAGACGTACTGGCTGTCGGAGTACAGTGTGACCTTACACGGCTCCTTCAACAGGCTCAGCGCTTCGATCACCGCCATGAGCTCCATGCGGTTGTTGGTGGTGTGAGCCTCGCCGCCGGAGATCTCCTTCTCGTGACCGTTATAGCGCAGTACCGCGCCCCAGCCTCCGGGGCCGGGATTGCCGGAGCATGCGCCGTCGGTGTAGATATCGACCTGCTTCATTTTTACAGCTCGGTCAGACAATCGTCAAGCGCCTTGGTGATACCTTCCTTATCGAGGTTCTGACCGATAAAGACCAGCTTGATCATGCGGTCGCCGTACTTGTCGTCCCAATCCTTCTGCAGCTCGGGATCCTCCTTGAACATCTTGCGGCGGATGTGAGCGGGAGCGGCGGCGAGCCACTGACCGTAGTCGGAGCAGTCCATCTGTTTACCCGCCTGCTCGAACATGATCGCCCAGTCCTTGTCCTCCTTGATCCAGAACAGACCCTTTGCGCGGATGATGCCCTTGGGGAAGGAGGCGAGGAACTTCTCAAACTTGTCCTTTGCAAACGGCTGACGGCGATAGTAGACGAAGGTGCCGATGCCGTATTCCTCGACCTCGCCGCCGTCGTGATGGTGGTGATGGTGATGATGGTGGTGACCGTGCTCCTCATGCTCGTCGTGGTCATGATCGTGATGATGGTGATCATGATCGTCATCGTCATCATCGTCATGATGGTGATGGCGGTGCTCATGCTCGTCGTGATCATCGTGGTCGTGATGATGCTCGTGCTCGTCGTGATCGTCCTCATCCTCGTCGATGTCGGCGTTGAGCTCCTGTACCCAAGCGGCGGAGGATGCGACCTTGTCAAAGTCGAAGTAGTTGGTGTCGAGGATCTCCTTGAAGTCCACTTCACCGTGGGTGGTCTCGATCATCTTCGCCTCGGGCTGGAGCGCGCGGATGACCTTCTTGATATTTTTCAGCTCTTCCTCGGATACGAGGTCGACCTTGTTGAGGATGATGGTGTTGCAGAATTCGATCTGCTGGATCAGCAGGTTCTCGATATCCTCGTCGTCGATATCTTCCTTCAGCAGATCGCCGCCGCAGCCAAACTCAGCCGACAGACGCGCCGCGTCAACGACGGATACGACGTTGTCGAGTCTGCAGAGCCTGGGCAGTCTGGGATCGTTGTAGGAGCCGTCCAGCATGGAGATGGTCTGGGCGATCGGGATGGGCTCACAGATACCCGAAGCCTCGATCAGGATGTAGTCGAACTTCTGCTGCTCGACCAGTCCGAGGATCTGCTCGATCAGGTCGGTCTTGAGGGTACAGCAGATACAGCCGTTCTGCAGGGGGACGAGGGTGTCGTCCTTCTCGTTGACGATACCGCCCTTCTGGATCAGATCGGCGTCGATATTGACCTCGCCGATATCGTTGACGATGACCGCTACCTTGTAGCCCTCCTGGTTGTTGAGAACATGGTTGAGCAAGGTCGTCTTACCTGCGCCGAGATAACCGGTCAGCAGGGTGACGGGTACGATTTTTCTCATATAGATCATTCCTTTGCTTATGATATGGTTACTTCTGTATTATATCACATTGGGCAAAAGTTTCAATAGCGCTATCGCTGACATTTCGCGGGGAATATCGGGCAGTTTTATGATTTTTGCCTACAGAAAAGAGGAAAACCGCTTAAATGTAAATAATTCAAAAATTATGCAGAATGACTCTTGCGTTACAGGGGGCTTTCATGTATAATAAGCGTACGGCATTATTGCAGAAAAGAAAAATAACAGCAAGGAGTGTTGAGCGATATGAGAAATGATGATTACGAGAGAGATGAGATGAACGCCATCCAGCGCGAGAGAATGGAGCGCAGACAGGCGACCCGCCGCAAGAGCATTGTCACGACGGCGGTATTCGCGGGCGTCGGCGTTCTGCTGCTGGCTGCGATCATCTTCGGCGCAGTCAAGCTGATCGGCGGCGGTAAGAAAGATCAGAAAACCACCCCCACCACTGTGACCGCGACCATATCCACCGAGGCGAAGAGCACCACAGCGGCGACCCAGCCCTCTGCTACTCAGGCACAGAACAACGGTCAGACCGCACAGCAGGCGACGCAGCCGGCTCAGGTTACCGCGACCGAAGCGGCGAACAGCGGCAGCATCGATCCCGCTCTCAATAATAATACCAACAACGCCATCAACGGTGAGAACACCAATACAAACAGCGGCAACGCGCAGGGTAATTCCGGCGGCGCTGTAGAGGGCGGCAACGTTCTGCATTATTACGCGAATGGCCAGACCTCTTACGGCTATGACTGGACCTACTCGGGCGGCGGCGGAGTCGTTTCGATCTACTGTACCTATAATTTCGATTCCAAGCAGTATGACTTCACCGTGACCGGCGTCAGCGAGGGCACGACCTCCTTCACCCTGTATTACAACACCGACGACGGCGTTCAGGTACCCGTACCGATGACCGTCAGCGTTGACAGCAATCTGAACGTCACTCAGATCGGCTGAGAAATCGAATAACAACAGTTCGGGGCTGTCGCATTAAAAGTGACGTGACCCCCGAAAGTTGGACTTAATGATGAAAGCGTAGTAGTTTAGCAACT
>CAMVDB010000095.1 GCA_947166135.1 uncultured Clostridia bacterium
TTTTTGCGAAGGGAGAAGCAGTACCAGCCGCCGAGGGTATACTCGCCGGTGATCTCAAAGTCCTTTCGGACGGCTTCCCTGACTTCATCGGCGCGTACGTCGATGATGCCGCTGACGATATAGACCGCGTCGTCCTTCATGAAGCGGCTGACCTGAGTCGACAATGATATTATAGCATCTGCAACGATATTTGCAACCACAATATCGAATTTTCCTTCAACTTTATCGACCAGATCGCCCGCGATAGCGGTGAATTTATCCTCCACACGGTTCACTACGGCGTTCTCGTTCGCGGTACGCACCGCGAGCTCGTCGATATCCACACCGAGCGCTTCACCCGCGCCCAGGAGTACCGCTGCGATACCGAGGATACCGCTGCCGCAGCCGACGTCGAGCACCCGCTCGCCGCCCTTGATACAGCGCTCCAGCGCCTCCATACACAGGCGGGTGGTCTCATGCTTGCCGGTACCGAAGGCGAGACCGGGGTCGATATTCAGTACCGCTCTGCCCTTTGGGTCGGTGTCCGTATACCACGAGGGATTGATCAACAGCTTCTCGCCAACCGGGGTGGGCTTGAAGTACTGCTTCCAGTTATTGCGCCAGTCGTCCTCCTTGACGAGGCTGCGGTCGATCGTGTGCTCGATCCCCGCGGCGGAGAGGCGTTCGTTCAGAAACGACACTGCCTCGTCGATGCTGTCCTCGGGGTCGATGTAGATGTGGATCTTCGCGCGGGTACGGTCCCTCTTCAAAAGATCCTCGTCGATCAGATCGATATGCGCGATCTCCTCGACCTCCTGCTCCAGCGCGGAGTAATCCTCGATATAGATGCCGTAGGGCACGGTCATGTTGGCGATCGCCGCCGCCTCGTCGATACGCGACGCGCTGACCTCCACCGAGATCTCAGTCCAGTCCATACTTTTCTCCTCAACGTGTGAAAGCCGAATGAGTCGCCCCATCCGGCTGTTCGTTCAATGGTTTATCCAAATAAATCTTTCAGTTTATCCATGAAGCCCTTGCGCTTCTGGTAATTCTTATCGTTCGTGGCGGCTTCAAAGTCCTTGATCAGCTGCTTCTGCTTCGAGCTGAGGTTCTTCGGCACCTCGATAACGACCTTGACATACTGGTCGCCGCGGCCTCTGCCGCCCAGGTGCTGGATGCCCTTGCCCTTGAGGCGGAAGACATCACCGGGCTGGGTACCCTCATGGATATCGTAGCTGACCTTGCCGTCGAGCGTGGGGACGGTCACGGTCGAGCCGAGAGCCGCCTGGGTGAAGGTAATCGGCAGATCGCACCATACGTCGTCGCCTCTGCGCTCGAAGATCGGATGGGGACGGATGCCGATAAAGACATGCAGATCGCCCGCGGGGCCGCCGTTCAGACCCGAGTTGCCGTGGCCGGAAACGTTGAGCACCTGCTCGTCGTTGATACCGGCGGGAACATTGACCTCGACGGTCTTCTTGCGGCGCACCTGACCTCTGCCGTTACAGGTATGGCAAGGCTTCTCGACGATCTTGCCTCTGCCCTTACACGCGTCGCAGGGACGGGAGGTCTGTACAACGCCGAAGGGAGTACGCTGGTTGATGGTCACCTGACCTCTGCCGCCGCACGCGGTACAGGTCTTGGGGGTGGTGCCCTTCTCGGCGCCGGTGCCGTTACAGTCCTTACAGGTGGATATCGCCTGATACTGCACGGTCTTCTTACAGCCCTTTGCCGCTTCCTCAAAGCTGATATACAGCTGGGTCTCGATATCGGTACCTCGGCGGGGTGCGTTCGGATTCGCCGAGCGTCTGCCGCCGAAGCCGCCGAAGAAGCTCGAAAAAATATCGCCGAAGTCGATATCCTGACCGAAGGGCGAGCCCGCGCCGCCTGCGCCGTAGTTGGGATCGACGCCCGCGTGACCGAACTGGTCATAGCGCGCCTTTTTCTCACTGTCGGAGAGCACCTCGTAAGCCTCGTTGACCTCCTTGAACTTCTCCTCGGCTTCCTTATCGCCGGGATGCAGGTCGGGATGGTACTTCTTCGCCGCCTGTCGGTAAGCCTTCTTTATCTCATCGTCCGAAGCGCCCTTGTTCACGCCTAAGACTTCGTAATAATCTCTCTTATCTGCCATGGTGTCACCACGTTTCAAATGAATCTGAAAAATGCATTATGCGGGCGGGTAAAGTCTGAGCCGTACCCGCCCGTAAGCTTATAAAACAATCAACGTCAAATCAAGAGCATCTATACAATCGGGTGCGGACAGCGTCCGCCCTTCACTGTTATCTGTCCTCTGTTATCCGTTCTCTATACTCAGTCTACATCCTTATAATCTGCATCGTAGACGTTGCCGTCGCTGCCGCCGTTATTGGGAGCAGCGCCCTGGGTCGGGTCGGCGCCGGGCTGAGCGCCCGCTGCCTGCTGAGCCGCGGCTGCCTGCTGGTACATCTTACCGCCGACGTCCTGCAAGGTCTTCATCAGGTCATCCTTTGCAGTCTTGATCTGAGCGGCGTCGTTCTTTGAGATCGCGTCCTTGACAGCGGCGATCTTCGTGTTCAGCGCGTCCTTATCAGCGGCGTCGATCTTATCGCCGTTATCGGAGATCAGCTTCTCAGCCTGATAAGCGACCTGCTCCGCCTCGTTCTTCGCGTCGACCTCTTCGCGGCGCTTCTTATCCTCAGCGGCATACTGCTCGGCTTCCTTGACAGCCTTGTCGATGTCGTCCTTGGACATGTTGGAGGTGTTGGAGATGGTGATCTGCTGCTGAGCGCCGGTGCCGAGAT